>NZ_CALLUR010000147.1:0-19706 GCF_938010445.1 uncultured Thermus sp. | reverse complement strand
AAAGGATCCAGGTAGACCGCCGTGGCCCAATCCCGGGGAAGTTCCAGCGCCTCCACCTCCCCAAAGAGAATGCGAAGCTCGCCCCAAGGCCCCCGGAAACAGGCCTCCGGCCAACCCTTAAGGACCTCGGCAAACACCTCCTCCGCCCGGGGGAGGGGAAGGCGCACCTGGGCCAAAAGGTCCCGGGGCACGGGTTCCCGTTCCACGGCCAGATAGCGGAGGTAAACCCCTCTTTCCAAGGCACTTTCCAGGGTGGCGCGAAAGTTTACCAAAAGCCCCAGGCCCACCTCGAGGACCCTGGGCGCCGGGTGCAGGTGGGTGAGGGTCTTCTCCAGGTAAAGCCGCCGGGCCTGGAGCAGGGCCCCTTGCCGGGGATGGTAGGCCTCCCTGTACCCCGGATGGAAGAGGGTAGGGGTGCCGTCCTGGGTGAGGATGGGCTCCACACCCGTAGAATAGCCCCCATGGAGCTCACCCTTCTGGACAAGCTCTCGGGGACCCTGGCCAACGCCGCCACGGTGACCCTGGGCACGGGGTTGGGTCTTTTGTTACGGGGCCGGCTACCCGAGCGCATGGCCCGCATCATGGTCCAGGGGGTGGGGCTCACCACCCTTTTCATCGGGTTCTCCATGGCGGGCGCCCTGGGAAAAGCCAAGGGTGGGGCCGTGGACGGGGTTGTCCTGGGGCTCATCGCCCTGGTCCTGGGGGGGCTTTTGGGAGAGTGGTGGCGGTTGGAAGAAGCTTTGGAGGGCATCGGGGAGAAGATCAAGCAGGCGGTACGGGGAGGCGGAAGCTTCACCGAGGGTTTCGTGGCCGCAAGCCTTCTCTTCTGCGTGGGGCCCATGACCCTCCTCGGCTCCCTCCAAAATGGCCTTACCGGTGACCCCAGCCTTCTTCTCCTAAAGGCCACCTTGGACGGGCTTTCCGCCATCGCCCTCACCAGCTCCTTCGGCATCGGCGTGGGGTTTAGTGTCCTGGTGATCCTGGGCTACCAGGGAGGGATCGCCCTGCTGGCGGGTACCCTAAGCCAGGTCCTCCCCGACCCTGCCCAAGACCCCCGGGTCCTCCTGGTGACGGGGGTGGGGGGGCTCATGGTCCTAGGGGTGGGGATCAACCTCCTGGGCCTCACCAAGGTGCGGGTGGGCTCCTTCCTCCCGGCCCTTCTCCTGGCCCCTTTGGTCTGGGCCTTAGCCGAGTGGCTTTCGTAGGGCTTCCCCAAGGTAAAATGCGGGACATGGAGCTATCCCCCGAGCTTCTTCGCAAACTGGAAGCCTTGGCCAAAATCCGGCTTTCCCCTGAGGAGGAGGCCTTGCTGCTAGCGGACCTCAAGGGCATCCTGGAGTTCGTGGACGCGCTTCCCCAAGTGGAGGAAGCCGGGGAGGAGGAGGCCCAAGGCCGCCTGAGGGAGGATGAGCCCCTTCCTTCCCTTGGCCAGGAAGAGGCCTTGCAGGTGGCCCCGGAGGCGGAGGAAGGGCTTTTCCGCGTACCCAAGGTGTTGGAGTAGCCATGGTGGACCTAAGGCATCTGCGCCGCAACCCGGAGGTCTATCGGGAAGCCATCCGCCTCAAAGGGGTAGCCCTGGACCTGGATGCGCTTTTGGCCCTAGACGCTGAGGTCCAGGGCCTAAAGGCCCGGCTCCAGGACCTCCAGACCGAGCGCAACCGCATCGCCAAGGAGGTGCCCAAAGCCGCCCCTGAGGCCAGACCCGCCCTCATCGCCCAGGGCAAGGCCCTGGCGGAAGAGGCCAAGGGGGTGGAGGAGGCCTTGCGGGAAAAGGAGGCAAGGCTTGGGGAGCTTCTCCTGCAAGTACCCCTACCCCCTTGGCCGGGGGCTCCCGTGGGGCCTGACGACTCCGCCAACGTGGAGATCCGGCGGGTGGGGAACCCTCCGGACTTCTCCTTCCCTCCCCTGGACCACGTGAGCCTGCTGGAGAAAAACGGTTGGTGGGAACCTCGGATCAGCCAGGTTTCGGGAAGCCGCACCTACGCCTTGAGGGGGGACCTAGCCCTGTATGAGCTGGCCCTGATCCGCTTTGCCATGGACTTTATGGTGCGAAAGGGCTATACCCCCTTGACCCTACCCTCCTACGCCAGGGAAAAGGCCTTTGTCGGCACCGGCCACTTCCCGGCCGCCCGGGACCAGGTCTGGCCCATTGCCGGCACGGACCTTTACCTTACGGGTACCGCCGAGGTGGTTCTGAACGCCCTCCATAGCGGGGAGATCCTGAGGCTCGAGGAGCTTCCCAAGCGCTACGCCGGCTACGCCCCCGCCTTCCGCTCGGAGGCGGGAAGCTTTGGCAAGGACGTGCGGGGCCTCATGCGGGTGCACCAGTTCCACAAGGTGGAGCAGTACGTGCTGACCGAGGCGACCCTCGAGGCCTCAGATCAAGCCTTCCAGGAACTCTTACAAAACGCCGAGGAGATCCTGGGGCTTCTAGAACTTCCCTACCGCCTCCTGGAGGTTTCCACTGGGGACATGGGCCCGGGGAAGTGGCGGCAGGTGGACCTGGAGGTCTGGGTGCCCTCCGAGGGCCGCTACCGGGAGACCCACTCCTGCTCGGCCCTCTTGGACTGGCAGGCCCGGAGGGCAGACCTTCGCTACCGGGATGGGGAGGGCAAGGTGCGTTACGCCTACACCCTCAACAACACCGCCCTGGCCACCCCGCGGATCCTGGTGATGCTTTTGGAAAACCACCAGCTTGAAGACGGTCGGGTGCGGGTGCCTAAGGCCCTGGTCCCCTACCTGGGCAAGGAGGTGCTGGAGCCATGCGCCTAGAGGCGGCGGAGCTGCGGGTTCTGGAGCTACCCCTGAGGTTCCGGTTTGAAACCAGCTTCGGGGTCCAGACCCAAAGGACCATTCTCCTCTTGCGGCTTTTCGGGGAGGGCCTCGAGGGCCTGGGAGAGGGGGTGATGGAGAGGCTTCCCCTCTACCGGGAGGAGACCGTGGCCAGCGCCCGCTACCTCCTGGAGGAGGTCTTCCTCCCCCAGGTTCTGGGAAAGGAGTTCCCCAATCCTGAGGCCTTAAACGGGGCTCTCGCTCCTTTTCGGGGAAACCCCATGGCCAAGGCGGTCCTGGAGATGGCCTTCTGGGACCTCTTTGCCAAGGGCCTGGGAAAACCCCTTTGGCAGGTCCTGGGAGGGGTGCGGCAAAGGGTGGAGGTGGGGGTTTCCCTAGGCATCCAGCCCACGGTGGCGGACACCCTGAAACTGGTGGAAAAGCACCTTTCCCAAGGGTATCGGCGCATCAAGCTCAAGGTGAAACCGGGCTGGGACTATGAGGTGCTGAAGGCGGTGCGCCAGGCCTTTCCCGAGGCCACCCTTACCGCCGACGCCAATAGCGCCTATACCCTCGCGGACCTCCACCGGCTTCGGCGATGGGACGAGCTTGGGCTGGACTACCTGGAGCAACCCCTGGGCTACGACGACCTCCTGGACCACGCCCGGCTCCAGCGGGAGCTTGCCACCCCCATCTGCCTGGACGAAAGCCTCACCTCCCCGGAGAAGGCCAGGAAGGCCATAGAGCTTATGGCGGGAAGGGTATTCAACATCAAGCCCGCCCGGCTTGGAGGGCACGGAGCCAGCCTCAAGGTGCATGCCTTGGCCCAAAGCGCCGGGATTCCCCTTTGGCTGGGGGGGATGCTGGAGGCCGGGGTGGGCCGGGCCCACAACCTCCACCTGGCCACCCTGCCGGGGTTCACCAAACCCGGGGACGTAAGCTCGGCCAGCCGCTACTGGGAGGAGGACATCGTGGAAGAGGCCCTCGAGGCGGAGGAGGGCCTCATGCCTGTGCCCGAGGGTCCAGGTATCGGCGTGCACCTGAGGCTTCCCCTGGTGGAGCGGATCACCCTATGGCAGAGGTACATGTCCGCGAGCTGAGAGGACCCGAGGAGATGGAGGCCGTGGTGGAGCTCCAGCGGGAGGTCTGGGGCCGGGCGGAGAGCGACCTGGTGCCCAGGGGCCTCCTCATCGCCGTCCAGGACGAAGGGGGCTTGGTGGCGGGGGCTTTCTGGGAAGGCAAGATGGTGGGCTTCGTCTTCGGCTTTCCCACCCAAGACCCCACCCTCCAGCACTCCCACATGCTGGGTGTCCTGGAGGCCTACCGGGGCACGGGAGCCGCCCTCCTGCTAAAGCGCTTCCAGCGGGACTGGTGCCTGGCCCGGGGGATCAGGAAGGTGGTCTGGACCTTTGATCCCCTACGGGGGGTGAACGCCAACTTCAACCTGAGAAAACTGGGGGCCACGGCCAGGACCTACCTCCCCGACCACTATGGCCCCATGACGGGCATCAACGCCGGAGCCCCTTCGGATCGGCTCCTGGCGGAGTGGGAACTCCTTTCAGAAAGGGTCTATACCCGCATCTACTACCCTCCTCCCGAACCCCTAGCGGAGGGCCTACCCCTGGCCAACCGGGTGGTGGAGGAGAGGCCCCTGGACGGGTTTCTGGACCTCGAGGCCCCCCGCCTCCTTTTCCAGATCCCCGAGGACTGGGGGAGGATTCTTAGGGAAGACCCTGACTTGGCCCTCGCCTGGCGGGAGCATAGCCGCTTGGTCCTCGGCCACTACTTTGCCAGGGGTTACCAGGCCGTGGACTTCCTTCGGCATCCCAACCGCTATGTTCTGGCTAAAGACTGAGCTTTGGACCGCGGACGTGGTCTACACCGGCTTTGGCACCCCCATGCTCCAGGGGGCCATCGCCGTCCAAGGGGGCATGGTGGTGGGCCAGGGAGGCCTGGAGGAGCTAAAGGCCCGCTTTCCCCAAGCGGAGGTGGTCCACAAGGGCAAGGCCCTCTTCCCACCCCCCGTGAACGCCCACACCCACCTGGATCTCTCCTTGCATCCCCTTTACCGGGGGCCCTTTTCCGGCTTCCTTCCCCATGTGGTGGCCCACCGGGAAAAGCGGGGACTAGAGGCGGCGCAAAGGGGCTTGGAGGAACTTTTACGCCTTGGGGTAGGGGCTTTTGCCGACATCGTCTTCCGGGATGAGGTGATGGACTTCCTCCTGCAAGAAAGCCCCCTGCCCGGGGTGGCCTTCTATGAGGTCTTCGCCCCGGATCCCCAGGATGCGGAGGAGGTGTTCCAGAGGGTGAGGGCCAAGGTGGAAGCCTGGCGCAAGAGGGAGGGGCGCATAAGGGTTGGGCTTTCCCCCCATGCCCCTTACTCGGTGAGCGCCCCCCTGTTGCAGAAGCTGTACCGCTACGCCCGCGCCCACGACCTTCCCCTCATGATCCATGCGGCGGAAAGCCCGGAAGAGGTGGCCTTCCTGAGGACGGGGGAAGGCCCCCTGGCCGGGGTGTACCGGCGCTTTAGCCGAACCCCCTGGAAGGCCCCGGGCCTTACCCCCGTGCGCTATCTCCAGACCCTTGGTGTCCTGGGGCCCCATACCGTTTTGGTGCACGGGGTACACGTGGATGAGGAAGAGGTGCGGATGGTGGCGGATTCGGGCAGCAAGGTGGTCCTATGCCCCCGGTCCAACGGGAACCTCCAGGTGGGAGAAGCCCCCTTGGGGCTTTATGCCCGCCACGGGGTGGAGCTGGCCCTGGGCACGGACTCCCGGGCCAGCAGCCCTGACCTGGACGTGAAAAACGAGGCGCTATTCCTCTGGGGGAAGGCGGAACCCCGGCTCATAATCCGAGCCCTAACCCGGGGAGGCTACCGGGCCCTGGGCCTTCCCACCTCCCGCCTGGCCCGAGGAACCCCTCTGAGTCTGGTACACTCCCTCTGATGCGCCCCTTGGGCCGCGGCCCCCAGCTCAACCTCCCCTCCCTTCGGGACGAAGAGGTCCGGCACACCGGCCCCTTAATCCTGTATAGCGCCTTCACCGGGGCCTTGGCCGGGCTCCTGCTAGCCCTTCTTAACGCGCTACTTCGCGCTCTAACCGAAGCGCTTGGGCTTTTCTTCGGATACCTCGCCCCGGAGCCCCCGGGGGAAGGTGGCCTAGCCCAGGCCTTCACCGGACCCGCCCTTTGGCCTCTGGCCTTCCTCCTACCCCTCCTCTTTGCCGTCACCAGCCTCTTGGGCACCGGGCAAGGCCTTGCCGCCTTACTGCGCCAGGCCCGGGAAGACCGGCCAAGCCCCCCGGGGGCTCACCTGCGGGCGGTGCTGGGTGGGGTGCTCCAGCTTTCCCTCTATTCCCCCATGGGGCGGGAAGGGCCCTTTGGGGTGCTGGGACTTTGGTTGGGCCGGGGCCTGGACCGGCGCTTTCCCCGTCTGGGTGGGGGTCTCGCCTTTGCTGGCCTTGCCGCTGGGCTTGGGGCCAGTCTTCACGCTCCCGTGGCTGGGGCCCTTTTGGCCACGGAGATCCTCTACCGGAGCCTACTCCTCGAGGCCCGGGCCCTAACCCCAGCCCTCATCGGGGCCCTTTCGGCCTTCGCCGTGTACGGGGCCTTCTTTGGCTACACTCCCCTTTTGCCCCTTAGCGCCCCCATGGATCTAGGGGCCTTGCCCGCTGGGGCGCTGGTGGGCCTGGCAGCCGCCATGCTGGCCACCCTCTGGATGGAAGGCGCCCGCCTCCTGCAAAGGCACCTCTCCCCTTTGGCCTTTCCCTGGCGGCACGGCCTCTTGGGCCTGGCCTTGGCCTTGGCCCTCCTTTTCCTCCCCGAGGCCCTGGGTACGGGCCTAGGCTTTGTGGCCGTGGCCACCACCCCCCTCATCCCACCCAAGGCCCTTTTTGGCCTTATCCTGGCCAAGCTGGCCCTGCTCCTTTTGGCCAGCGGGGTCCGGGCCTACGGCGCCCCCTATACCCCCGCCTTGGTCTTGGGCGGGCTTCTGGGGAGCTTCCTGGCCCACCTCCCGGGCCCCCTGGGCCTACCCCCCGAAGCCCTGGCCCTGGCGGGAGGCGTGGCCGTGCTGGCGGGGGTGGCCCGGGCTCCCTTTGCCGCCACCCTGTTGGCGGCGGAGTGGGGCGGGTACGCCACCTTGCCCCTGGTCCTGCCCGCGGTGGTGTTGGCCTACGTCCTCACCCCTCCCTACGACCCCGAGGAGGGGCTTAGGGAAGGGCCGGCCACGCCGGAGGGGAGTCCGTCTGAAACGCCTCCGCAAAGGGAACCCCCGCCTCCCGGCCCCGAAGCCGCCGCTGGGCCCGAAAGTCCTCGAGGCTAAAGGGCCAGCCGTAGAACGCCTGGTAGAAGCCAAACACCGCCTCCGCCACCTCCTGGGTGGCGGAGACATCCACGTACACATAAGGCCGGGAAACCTCCCGCCTAGGGTAGTGGTACAGGCGAACCGGCTTCCGGTGCGCTTCCCCCACCAGTTTGGGGATGCGGCAAAGCTTCAGGGCAGAAAGCACCGCCTGGTGGGTGGCCCGGTGGTCGGGGTGCACGTCCCAAGGGTCCCAGGTGATGACGGCATCCGGCGCAAACTCGGCCATGACCCGGGCTAGGGCCAGGGCCTCTTCCCGGCTCCCCGTGAGAAAGGTGTCGCGAAAGGGGAGAAAACGGTACTCGGCCCCGATCAGCTGGGCCACATGGGCCCCGTGCCCTTCCCGTACCTCCGCCACCCTGGCCTCCTCCAGGGCCCCGAACTGGCTGGCCAACTCCCCCCTCGTCATCCAAACCAACAACACCCGGTCCCCACGCCGGGCGTGAAGGGCTAAGGTGCCTGCAGCCCCGATCTCATCGTCGGGATGGGCAAACACCGCCATCAGGTTCATGGTCCCTAGCCTACCCTCCTTGCCCCGAGGGAGAAAACCCCTTAGCATGGAGCCCAACTATGGTCCGGGGCATCCGAGGCGCCATCACCGTGGAGGAGGACACGCCGGAGGCCATCCACCAGGCCACCCGGGAACTCCTTCTCAAGATGCTGGAGGCAAACGGCATCCAAAGCCACGAGGAGCTGGCGGCCATCATCTTCACGGTGACGGAGGACCTGCACTCCGCCTTTCCCGCCGAGGCCGCCCGCCAGATCGGCATGCACCGGGTCCCCCTTCTCTCCGCCCGGGAGGTGCCGGTGCCGGGAAGCCTGCCCCGGGTGATCCGGGTCCTGGCCCTTTGGAACACGCACACCCCCCAGGACCAGGTGCGCCACGTCTACCTGCGGGAGGCCGTGCGCCTCAGGCCCGACCTGGAAAGCGCCCAGTAACCGAAGGGGATCCCAAGGCCCCGGGGAAGGCCCTCACGGCCTTCAAAAGCCCAGGATTTCTCCCCAGGGCGTGGGAGGCTTGGGGCTCACGTAGCCGGTATCCATCTGGGCCAGCTGGAGCTTGCCCGAGTACTCCTCATTCACCGCCTGCCAGTAGGTGTACTCCTCAATGACCCAGATACCCGACTCCCGGGCCCCGTTGCCGCTGGCCTTCACCCCCCCAAAGGGCAGATGCGCCTCGGCGCCCACGGTGGCGTTGTTGATGCTGGTCATCCCCGCCCGGATGCCCACCTTGAAGAGGTAAGCCCAGTGGCGGTGGTTGGTGTAGATGGCGCTGGAAAGCCCGTAGGGGGTGGCGTTGGCCACCTCTATGGCCTCCTCAATGCCCTCCACCTTGACCAGGTTGATGGTGGGGCCGAAGATCTCCTCGGCGAACTGGCGCATCCCGGGCCTGGCCTCCCAAACCGTGGGCCAGCCGTAGAGACCCGCCTCGGGGTCACCCCGGAAGCGGGGGTAGGGGTTTTCCCGGGTGATGCGCCCCTGGCCCAAGAGCAAGGTGGCCCCGTCCTCCTTTCCCCAGGTGTAATGCTCCTCCCAGCGACGGTATAGCCGCTCGTTGATAAAGGGGCCATAGGTGACCTCAGGGTGGAGAAGGGGGTTCCCCACCACCGTGGCCTCGGCCCTTTCCAGGAAGCGCTTTTTGAACTCGTCATAAATGGGTGCGTCCACGAGGATATTTCCCGCCGAGGTGCACCGCTGCCCCCCGGTGGCGAAGGCGCTCCACCAGGCCCCCTCCACCGCCAAATCCAGATCGGCATCCCGCATCACCACCAAGGGGTTTTTGCCTCCCAGTTCCAGGGTGGGCCGGATCAGGTTCCGCCCTGCCACCTCCCCGATCCAGCGCCCCACCTGGGTGCTGCCGGTGAAGGCGAACTTGTTAAGGAGGCCCTCGTCCATGAGCTCCACCAGCCACTGGCCCGTGGAGCCCTTACCCCCGCCAAAGACCACGTTGATGACCCCGGGGGGCAGGCCCGCCTCCTCAAAGAGCTTGACGAAGATATAGGAAAGGGCGGGGGAGTCATCGGAAGGCTTCCACACCACGGTGTTCCCCGTAAGAACCGCGGGGATCAGCTTCCAGCTGGGCACGGCGATGGGGAAGTTGCCGGCGGTGATCATCCCCACCACGCCCAAGGGCCTGCGGAAGGTGAAAAGCTCCTTGTTCCGCATCTCGCTGGGCACGGTTTGGCCGTAAAGCCTCCGCCCCTCGGAGGCGAAGAAGATGGCGGTGTCAATGGCCTCCTGCACATCCCCACCCGCCTCCTTGAAGGTCTTCCCCACCTCCCGCACCATCAGCCGGGTCAGGGTGGGCTTCTCCCTCTCTAGAATCCTGGCCAGGTTGAAGAGCACCTGTCCCCGCACGGGAGCCGGGGTCTGGCTCCACTCCCTAAAGGCCTCCCGCGCCCTCAGGGCAGCCTTCCTTAGGGTTTCCTTGGTGCCTTGGGGAAAGCGGGCCACCAGGTCCTCGAGGTCCGCAGGATTCCGCCTCTCCAAGACCTCCCCTTCAAAGACCTCCTCCCCGCCGATGAGATGCCCGAACTCCAGGGTGTTCCCGTACTTGCTGGGAAAAGCCTTCATGGCCACCTCCAAAGGGGATTTTACCCCTGGCCGAACTTGGTCTTGAGGGCCCGAAGGGTGGCCGGAGGCACCAGCTTGGACACATCCCCCCCGTAGCGGGCGATCTCCTTCACCATGGTGCTGGAAACAAAGGAGTACCGGGTAGCGGCCAGGATGAAAAGGGTCTCTAGGCCCGGCAGGAGCTGGCGGTTCAAATGGGCCATCTGGAGCTCGTACTCGTAGTCGGAGACCGCCCTTAGGCCCTTGACGATGGCCTGGGCCCCCACCCGCTTTACGAAATCCACCAAGAGGCCGGAAAAGGTGTGGGCCTCCACGTTCGGCAGGTGGGCGGTGGCTTCCCGCACGATGTTGAGCCGCTCCTCAGCGGTGAAGAGGTACTGCCCGCGCTTGTTGGGGTTTTCCAACACCGCCACCGTGACCCTATCAAAGAGGCGGCTTGCCCGCTGGATCACGTCCAGATGACCATTGGTTAGGGGGTCAAAGCTTCCCGGATAGACCACGTGCATCTAAGCCTCCACCAGGGTAAGGGCATTCTCCCCGTACACCCGCCGCTCCCCGAAGGGAAGGTGCAGGTCCTTAGGGTGCTGCAGGATATAAAGCCCTCCCTTCTCCACCAGGCCGCTTTCCAGGAGGGCCTGGAAGGCCTGGACGAGATCCAGGGGGTAGGGAGGGGCCATGAAGGCCACGGTGTAGCGTTCGCCCCGGGCTTTGGCCTCGGGGAGGAAGACCTCCACCGGCAGGGGCACGATGCGGGCCTTAAGCCCCGTACGGCGAAGGTTCTCCTTAAGGAGGGCCACGGCTTCCCTGTCCTTTTCCACCAAGGTGGCCTCAAAGCCCTCGCTGGCCGCCTCGAGGCCCACCGCCCCACTTCCCGCATACAGGTCCAGGAACCGGCCCCGCTTGGGGTAGCGCAGGCGAAGGTAGTCAAAAAGGGCCTTTCTCAGGCGCACTGGGGAGGGCCTGGCCGAAGCCGGCACCTTCAGCGGAACCCCTTTGGCCTTGCCGCCCAGGATCCTCACCACGCTTCCTAGCTTAAAGCTCCCGGACCAGGCGGCAAAGCCTATCCACCCCGCTGGAAACCTCCTCTAGGGTGATGAGGAGATCCAGGTGGGCCAAGGTGGTGGCCCGGCTCTCCGCCCTTCCGCTTTCCAGGCGGCTTAGGTGCGCCCGCCGCAAGCGATCCAGAAAGGCCGCCACCTCCCCTTCCTCGGACAAAACCCCCTCCGCCAAAGCCTTGTCCCCCGTGGCCAAGGCTGCCGCCATGCGCTCCAAGCGGCCTAACACCAGCCTCCCCGCCTCTAAAAGGTCCTCCTTGCCTTCCGGGCTGAAGGTCAAGCCCTGGGCCCAAAGCTTCTCCGCTTGCCGTACCACCCGGCGCACCAGATCCCCCAGGTGCTCCAGCTCGCTGGCCGCCACGAAGAAGCGCACCGCCCGCTCGTCCCGGGTACGGGTGGAAAGCTCGGCCGTGTAGAGGACCACCTCCCGGGTAAGCCGGTCCACCTTCTCCTCCAGGGCCTCGAGCTCCGCCTCGCCGCCCTCCTCCTGGGCCAGGATGCGCACCGCCTTGGCCAACATGTCCCGCACGGCATCCGCCACCCGGCCCAGCTCCCTCCGCACCAGGGCATAGGCCAGGCTTGGGGTTTCCAGGGCCTCGAGGGAAAGGTACTTGGGGCTGATGCTGGGGCGGGGGAACAGGCGCTGCACCACGCGCAGGTAAAAGGCCTGGAGAGGAAGAAAGCCCAAGGCATAGACCCCATGGCTCAGGAGATGGAGCCCCACCACCCCCAGCCCCCCTAAGGGCCCAAGCAAGAGCAAGAAGGGCAAGGAGAGAAGCAACCGATGCCCAAAGAGCACCGCGGAAAGCGCCCATGCCTCCCTCCTACCCCCCAAGGCCGCCAGGAAAAGGATCCCCGAAACCCCCACCCCTGCCCCCAGGGTCAAGGCCATCCCCCCCTCCTGCCCCAAAAAGGGTAGAAGGGCCAGGGCCAAAGCCGCCACCCCGTTGGCGGTCCCCAAAAAGAAGGCCAGAAGGATCCCCACCAGATACAAGACCCATGGAGCCGGGCCCAACAGGTTCAGAAGAGGCACAACGGCCTTAGCCCCTTGGCCCATCTGCAAAAAGCCTAGGAAAAGAAGGCCCAACCCCAGGAGAACCAGCCCCCCGCTCCGGCTTCCCCTGAAGAGGAAAAGGGGAAGGCCAAGGACCAACAGCGCCTCGGCCACCTCCCGCTGGGCCAGGGCCACCACCCCCACCCAAGCACTGGCCCCAAAGGTGGCCGCCAAGGAAAGGAGAGCGGCCTGCCCCAGGAAAAAGATCCCCCCTTCCAAAAGCCCCAGGGCCAGGAGGGAGAGGCCGGTCCCGCTGCCGGAAAGAAGCCCCAACAGGAAGCCGGAAAGCAAAAGGCCCTCCGGTGTGGAGAAGGCCCGCGCCAGGAGGTACCGCTTCCCCTTGACGGAGGAAAGCCCTTCCCCAATGAGGTGAAGCCCCAAAAGCAAAAGGGCCAGGCCCGCCAGAAAGCCCACGGGAGGAGTATACGAAAAGCCGGCCCTAGGGCCGGCCTTCTGGTCGGGGAGACTGGATTTGAACCAGCGACCCCCTCGTCCCGAACGAGGTGCGCTACCGGGCTGCGCTACTCCCCGTAGCGCCCATCAGTATAGGGTAGGAAGGCTAAAAGGTCAAAGGGTTGACGGAAAAGAACCCTCCTCCTACACTAACCCTTAACCGCGCCGGGGCGCGGCGAAAACCAGCCCGTTCTCTTATCCAGAGCGGTGGAGGGTACGGCCCTGTGAAACCGCGGCAACCTCCCATCCCTTCCGTTCCATGGCCGGATGCGGGTGGGGCTGGTGCCAAGGCCGGCCCGGGTGGGGGAAACGCCCGGGGACGATAAGAGAGGGGGGTAAGCGCCACGCCCAACCCCTTCTAGGCGAGAGAACGGTGCCCTTGCACTTCCCGCCAGAAGGGGCCTTCTTATTGGCCCCTTCCAAGCGCCCCCGGCAGGTTCTTGGAAAGGAGGCCAAGGATGCACTTTGAGACCCTGCAGCTGCATGCCGGTTACGAGCCCGAGCCCACCACGTTGAGCCGCCAGGTGCCCATCTACCCCACCACCAGCTACCTCTTCCAAAGCCCCGAGCATGCCGCCAACCTCTTTGCCCTTAAGGAGTTCGGAAACATCTACTCCCGCATCATGAATCCCACGGTGGAGGTGCTGGAAAGGCGTCTGGCGGCCCTCGAGGGGGGTAAGGCCGCCCTGGCCACCTCTTCGGGGCACGCGGCCCAGTTCCTGGCCCTCACCACCCTGGCCCAGGCGGGGGACAACCTCGTGGCTACCCCGAACCTCTACGGCGGAACCTTTAACCAGTTCAAGGTAACCCTGAAACGGCTGGGGATTGAGGTGCGCTTCACCTCCCGCGAGGAGCGCCCCGAGGAGTTTTTGGCCCTCACCGACGAAAGGACCCGGGCCTGGTGGGTGGAGTCCATCGGTAATCCAGCCCTAAACATCCCCGACCTCGAGGCCCTGGCCCAAGCCGCCCGGGAGGTGGGGGTGGCCCTTTTCGTGGACAACACCTTTGGCATGGGGGGGTATTTGCTAAGACCCCTGGAATGGGGGGCGGCGGTGGTGACCCATTCCCTCACCAAGTGGGTAGGGGGGCACGGGGCGGCGATCGCCGGGGCCATGGTGGACGGGGGAAACTTCCCCTGGGATAACGGCCGCTACCCCCTCCTCACCGAGCCCCAGCCGGGGTACCACGGGCTTAAGTTGACGGAAGCCTTCGGCCACCTGGCCTTCATCGTCAAGGCCCGGGTGGACGGCCTCCGCGACCAGGGCCAGGCCCTGGGCCCCTTTGAGGCCTGGGTGGTCCTACTGGGCATGGAAACCCTTTCCCTGCGGGCGGAGCGCCATGTGGAGAACACCCTGCACCTGGCCCATTGGCTGGCGGAACAGCCCCAGGTGGCCTGGGTGAACTACCCCGGGCTCCCCCACCACCCCCACCACGCCCGCGCCCAAAAGTACTTCCGGGGTAGGCCTGGGGCCGTCCTCACCTTCGGCCTTAAGGGAGGGTACGAGGCCGCCAAGCGCTTCATCGGGCGCCTCAAGCTCATCTCCCACCTGGCCAATGTGGGGGACACCCGCACCCTGGCCATCCACCCCGCCTCCACCACCCACTCCCAGCTCTCCCCCGAGGAGCAGGCCCTGGCCGGGGTTGCCCCGGAGATGGTGCGCCTAAGCGTGGGCCTCGAGCACGTGGAGGACCTGAAGGCGGAGCTCCAGGAGGCCTTGGCATGAGCGAGATCGCCTTGGAGACCTGGGGGGAGCACGAGGCCCTCATCCTCAAGCCCCCCCGTTCTCCCCTTTCCATCCCTCCCCCAAGGCCCCGCACCGCGGTCCTCTTCCCCAGGCGGGAGGGGTTCTACACGGAGCAGGGCGGCTTCCTGCCCGAGGTGCGCCTGCGGTTTGAAACCTACGGGCGGCTTTCCCGGCTGCGGGACAACGCCGTCGTGGTCTTCCATGCCCTCACGGGAAGCGCCCATCTTGCCGGCACCTACGACGAGGCCACCTTGCCGAGCCTTTCGCCACTGGAAAAGGCCTTCGGTCGGCATGGCTGGTGGGATGCCCTGGTGGGCCCCGGGCGGATCCTGGACCCCGCCCTTTACTACGTGATCTCCGCCAACCACTTGGGAAGCTGCTATGGCTCCACCGGGCCCCTCTCCCTGGACCCGCGCACGGGAAGGCCTTACGGAAAGGAGTTTCCACCCCTCACCATCCGGGACCTGGCCCGGGCCCAGGCCAGGCTTCTGGACCACCTGGGGGTGGAAAAGGCCACCGTGATTGGGGGAAGCCTGGGGGGAATGGTGGCCTTGGAGTTCGCCCTCATGTACCCCGAAAGGGTGAAGAAGCTGGTGGTCCTGGCCGCCCCGGCCAGGCACGGGCCCTGGGCCCGGGCCTTCAACCACCTAAGCCGCCAGGCCATCCTGCAAGACCCCGACTACCAAAAGGGCCACCCTGCCCCACAGGGCATGGCCCTGGCCCGGGCAATCGCCATGATGAGCTACCGCGCACCCCGGGGCTTTGAAGCCCGCTGGGGCCAGGAGCCGGAAAAGGGGGAGACCTACCTGGACTACCAGGGGGAGAAGTTCCTAAAACGCTTCCATGCGGAAAGCTACCTGGTCCTCTCCCGGGCCATGGACACCCACGATGTAGGCCGGGGAAGGGGTGGGGTGGAGGAGGCCCTGAAGCGGTTGAAGAACCTACCCTCCCTGTTCGTGGGCATAGACACCGACCTCCTCTACCCGGCGGAGGAGGTGCGGCAAGTGGCCCGGCTCAGCGGGGGTCGGTACCGGGAGATCCGTAGCCCCCATGGCCACGACGCCTTCCTGATTGAGACCGACCAGGTGGAGGCCATTCTGGACTCCTTCCTGCCCTAGCCCTACTTCCCTACGCAAAAGTTCTGGAAGATGCGGGCCACCACCTCCGGGGAAACCTCCCTCCGGCCCCTTAGGGAGGCCAGGGTGCGCACGGCTTCCTCCAGGGCCAGCCCCATCAGGTCCTCGGGGAGGTCCAAGGCCTCGAGAAGCCTCTCCCTGGCCCGGTGGAGGGCCTGGAGCTGTCGTTCGGTGAGGAGGTACTCCCCCCCTTCCCTGCCTAAAAGGGCCTCCCGGATGGCCTCCTTAAGCCGGTCCAGGCCCTGGCCGGTGAGGCTGGAAACGGGAAGGAACTCCGGGTCTTCCCATACGGGGGGAAGGTCGGCCTTGGTGGCCACCTTCAAGCTCCCGGGGGGCAAGGGAGGAAGGGGAGGCTTGGGAGCCGAGCGGTCGGCCACGTAAAGCACCAGGTCGGCCTCCTCGGCGATCCTTAAGGCCCGTTCCACCCCCGCCCTTTCCAGGGGGTCTTCCGTGTCCCTTATCCCCGCGGTGTCCACCGCCACCAGGGGAATGCCGAAAAGCTCCAAAGGGGCTTCCAGATAGTCCCGGGTGGTGCCGGGGATAGGGGACACCAAAGCCCTTTCGTAGCCCAAAAGGGCGTTCAGAAGGGAGCTCTTACCGGCATTGGGCGCCCCGATTAGGGCCAGGCGGGCTCCCTTCTGGGCCAGCCGGGAGGCCCGGCCCTGGGCCAGGAGGGCCTCCACCTCCTCCAGCACCTCCCCAATCACCCGCTTGGCCTCCAGGGGCTCCACCCCCTCCTCGGGGTAGTCCAAGAGGGCCTGGATGTGGGCCAGGAGGGAAAGGAGCTGGTCCTCCAGGCTGGCAATCTTCTGCGAAAAGCTCCCCTCCAGGCTCCTTAAGGCCTGGCGGCGGGCCAACTCCCCTTCCGCCTCCACCAGGGCCAAGACCGCTTCCGCTTGGGCCAGGTCCAGCTTCCCGTTCATGTAGGCCCGGAAGGTGAACTCGCCCGGAGCCGCCACGCGAGCCCCCGCCTTCACCAGGGCCTCCAGGACCCTCCTCAAGACCGCCGGCGAGCCATGGGTGTGGAACTCGCAGGCCTCCTCCCCGGTGTAGGACCGGGGTGCCCGGAAGACCAAAAGGAGGGCCTGGTCCAGGACCTCTCCCGTTTCCGGGTCCACCACCTCCCCCAGGGTGAACCGGCCGCCCTTCAGCTTCCGGGGATCCTTTCCCCGCCACACCTGGCTGGCGATGGCCAAAGCCCCCTCCCCCGAAAGCCGCACCACCCCGATGGCCCCCTTCCCCAAGGGGGTAGCGATGGCGCAGATGGGGTCCTTCAGGGTCATGGGCTAGAGGGCTTTGGCTAGGGCCTCGAGGGTAAGGGCCACATCCTCCTCCCCATGGGCCACGGAAAGGAAGGCCGCCTCAAAGTTGGAGGGTGGCCAGTACACGCCCCGGTCCAGGAGGCCATGGAAGAAGCGCTTGAAAAGCTCCGTGTCCGTGCGCCTGGCGTCTTGGAAGGTGACCACCGGCCCCTCGGTGAAGAAGACGGTCAACATGGAGCCCATGCGGTTTACCGTGTGGGGAATGCCCTTTTGCGACAAGACCTCTCTGAGCCCCGCCTCCAGCCTCGCCCCTAGGGCCTCCAGGTACGCGTAGTGACCGGGATTTCTCTCCAGGATCTCCAAAGTGGCCAGGCCCGCGGCCATGGCCAAGGGATTCCCCGAAAGCGTCCCCGCCTGGTAGACGGGTCCTAGGGGAGCCACCCTTTCCATAATCTCCCGCCTTCCCCCATAGGCGGCGGCGGGAAGCCCTCCCCCAAGGATCTTCCCTAGGGTGACCAGGTCGGGCCTTAGGCCCAGGCGCTCCGTGGCCCCGCCCAAGGCCAGGCGGAAGCCCGTCATCACCTCGTCGGCGATGAGGAGGACCCCGTACTGCCGGGCCTCATGCAGGGCCTTTAGGAACTCCTCCGTGGGGAGCAAGACCCCGGCGTTGCCCACCACCGGCTCAAAGATGATGGCGGCGATCTCCTCTCCCCTCTCCCTCAAGACCTCCCTAAGACCTAGGGGATCGTTGTACTCCAGGACCAGGGTGAGGCCGGCGTACTCCTCGGGCACCCCGGCGCTGCTGGGAACCCCCAGAGTGAGGGCTCCGCTTCCCGCCTCCACCAAGAGGCCGTCCGCATGCCCGTGGTAGTTGCCCCGGAACTTGACGATGTACTTCCTTCCCGTATACCCCCGGGCCAGGCGCAAGGCCGACATGGTGGCCTCGGTGCCAGAGCTGACAAAGCGCACCAGCTCCACCATGGGGAAGGCCCGTTTCACGGCCTTGGCCAGCTCGGCCTCCAAAGGGTGAGGGGCGCCAAAGGTGAGGCCCCCTTCCGCCACCTCCTTAACCCGTTGCACCACTTGCGGGTGAGCATGGCCCAGGATCAAGGGCCCCCAGCTGAGCACGTAGTCCACATACCGGTTCCCATCGGCATCCCACACGTAGGCCCCCTCCCCCCGCACGAGGAAAGGAGGCGTACCCCCCACCGCCTTGAAGGCCCTAACGGGACTGGAAACCCCGCCGGGGATATGCCTTTGGGCTTCGGTAAAAAGCCTTTCAGAGATGGGCCTCTCCATGCCTTACACTCTACGCCAGCCCGCGCCTGGGTCAAAACGGGCTATATCCTACTCAAGCCCACGGATAACCCGAGGACGGGTCGTGGCCACACAGGACATAGTTGCAAATCTTGCCACCAGCAGCAAAGGGACCATCAAGGGCGCCCAAGCAAGGGCCAGACAACCCCACCTAAAACCCTGCGTTTTCAAAAGCTTAAAACCCGCCGCAAAGCCGCCAGCACCCGGCGAGCATTGGGCCGGTAGTAATGCTCAATGGCGCTGAAAGGAGGGTACGGGGCGTCGTATCCCGCCACTCGCACCACGGGGGCCTGAAGGTAGTCTATGGCCCCTTCGGCGATACGGGCGGCGATCTCGGCCCCGAAGCCACCGGTGCGCATGGCCTCGTAGACCACCACCGCCCGGCCCGTCTCCCGCACCGCCTCGAGGAGGGTCTCCTCATCCAGGGGAACCAGGGTTTCCAGGTCCACCACCATGACCTCCACCCCCTCCTTGGCTGCCACCCCAGCCGCCTCCAGCATCACCTCCACCATGCCCCCGTAGCCGATCAGGGTGGCGTGCCTCCCTTCCCGCACCACCCGGGCCTTCCCCAAGGGGAGGGTGTAGTAGCCTTCCGGCACCTCCGCCCGTACCCCCCGGTAGAGCTTGATGGCCTCCAGGAAAAAGACGGGGTCCTCGTCCTCAATGGCGGCAAGGAGGAGACCCTTGGCCCTTTCGGGGCTCGAGGGAATCACCACCTTAACCCCAGGGGTATGGGCCAAAAGGGCCTCGGGAGAGTCCGCATGCTGCTCAGGGGTGTGCACCCCTCCCCCATAGGGGGCCCGCACCACCACGGGCAAACCCACTCGGCCCCGGGAACGGTGGCGCCAGCGGCCCAAGTGGGAAAGAATCTGGTCCAAAGCCGGGTAGAGAAAGCCGGCAAACTGGATCTCCGCCACCGGGCGCAATCCCCCCATGGCCAGGCCGATGGCCAGCCCCAGAATGCCGCTTTCCGCCAAGGGGGTATCAAATACCCGTTTCTCCCCGTATTTGGCCTGGAGGCCTTCCGTGACCCGGAACACCCCCCCAAGCCGGCCCACATCCTCCCCGAAGACCAAAACCCGCTCATCCCGAGCCAAGGCCAGGTCCAGGGCCTCGTTGATGGCCTGAACCAGGTTCAGCACCCTGGCCTTTTCCGCTACCATAGTTCCTCCACGTGTTTCCCCTGCCTTAAGGCCTCCCAGGCCCGCCTCTGGTCGGGGCCCATCTGCGCGTACACATGCTCCACAATCATCTCGGGCGTGGGCTCAGGGGCTTGGTCCGCCAAGGCCACCTCCCGGGTGAACTCCTCCTCCAGCTCCCCCAAGAGGGCCTCCTCCGCCTCCACTCCCCATAGTCCCTGGTCCTCGAGGGCCTTCCGGAGGCGGAGGATGGGGTCCTTGGCCCGCCAGGCCTCCTCCTCCTCCCGGGTGCGGTAGCGGCTTGGGTCATCGGAGGTGGTGTGGGGAGCCAGGCGGTAGGTGAGGGCCTCCAGGAGGGTGGGACCTTCCCCCCTCCTGGCCCTTTCCACCGCCTTTTTGGCCTCCAGGTAGACGGCGAAGGCGTCGTTGCCGTCCACCACCACCCCAGGAATCCCGTACCCCTCCGCCCGCCGGGCGATGTAGTCCACCCGCATCTGCCTCTGCCGGGGCACGCTGATGGCGTAGCCGTTGTTCTGCACCAGGAAGACCACGGGAGCGTCAAAGACGGCAGCAAAGTTAAGCCCCTCGTGGAAATCCCCTTCGCTGGTCCCCCCGTCCCCTATAGAGGTGGCCACCACCCAGCCCTCCCCCCGGTACCGCCCCGCCAAGGCCAGGCCCACCGCCTGGGGAATCTGGGTGGCGATGGGGATGTAAGGGTTCACCGCCCGCACCCCCTCGGGAAACCGCCAGCCAAGAGGGTGGGCCCGCCAATACAGGATGAGCACATGGATGGGAAGACCCCGGGCCAGAAGCATGGCGGATTCCCGGTAACTGGGAAC
>NZ_CALLUR010000146.1:0-7427 GCF_938010445.1 uncultured Thermus sp. | reverse complement strand
TAGGTCACCCACGCGTTACTCACCCGTCCGCCGCTGGGCAGGTATAAACCCGCCCCGCCCGACTTGCATGTCTTAGGCACGCCGCCAGCGTTCACCCTGAGCCAGGATCAAACTCTCCAACAAAAAAACGCCTAAAGGCGTTATTGGCTTGGTGTTGGCCTCTGCTCTCCCCTTTTCAAGATCCCCCTGCTTGGGCTTTCGCCCGCGCAGCAAAAGCTATGCTATCAAGCCCCCTCCTTCTTGTCAACACCCCCCAGGCGGCGGATCTCCTCAATGAAGCGCTCCACCGAGTCAAACTCCCGGTACACGGAGGCGAAGCGGATGTAGGCTACATGGTCCAGGTCGCGCAGAAAGGCCATGGCCTTGAGGCCGATCTCCTCGGAGGACACCTCCGGCCCGGCCACCTGGTCCTCAAAGGTATAGGCAAAGCGGCGGAGGGCCTCCGGATCCACGGGGCGCTTTTCGCAGGCCAGGAGGAGCCCCCTCAGGAGCTTATCCGGGTTAAAAGGCTCCCTGCGCCCATCCCGCTTGATGACCATCAGGGGCTCCAGCTGGGTGCGCTCGTAGGTGGTGAAACGGCGGCCGCAGGCCGGGCATTCCCGCCGGCGGCGGATGGCTGCCCCCTCGTCGGAAGGGCGGGAGTCCACCACGCGGGTATCGGGATGGCCGCAGTAAGGGCACTTCATGGCACTTCCCTAAGAAGCTCGTAGATCTCGGGGGATGGGGGAGGCTCGGGAAGCTCCACCTCCAGCACCACCCCCCGGATTCCCTCAGAGACCATGGACCCCAGGCCCAAGGCCGCCCGGACCAGGGCCTGGTCATAGACCTCGGAAACCGGGTCCCGGGAGGGCACCACCCCGTTGACCCGCACCCCGGGGAAGGTCCGGGTAACTCCCTCGATGAGCCCTTCCACCGCCCGGCGCACGGAAAGGGTATGGGGCTCGATGCGCACCGCTGGCGGTAGCACCAGGGTGACAAACCCCCCCCCGGCCAGGTGGCGCAAACCCTGCTGGAGCACGTACAGGCTGGACTTCACATCCTGGCTCATGAGGTCGTACCACTCCCCCTCCAGAAGCTCCACGAAGGGGGTCTTGCTCTCGGCGGTGGTCACGTGCACGATGCCATCCAGTAGGCCAAAGAGTTCCTCCACCTTTTCAAAGGTGCTGGTCACGTCCAACACCACGCTCATATCGCCCCGAATGGGGATGGCCGTGGCCCCCAGGGCCTCCACCTCCGAGGCCACGCCGGTGGCCATCTCCACGTCGGGGTCCACGGCGATAACCGTGGCCCCATTGCGCCCGTAGCCGTGGGCAATGGCCCGGCCGAAGCCCCTGCCGGCTCCCGTGACCATGACGATCCGCCCCTCGAGGCCCAAGATATCCCGTGACATCAGGCCCATTGTACGGGAAAATGGGGACATGGCCCGCATCCGCGTCCAAGAAGGGGACATCACCGAGTTCCGGGGGGATGCCCTCGTCAACGCCGCCAACAACCACTTGAAGCTGGGCGCTGGGGTGGCGGGGGCCATCCTAAGGAAAGGGGGCCCCTCCATCCAGGAGGAGTGCGACCGGATCGGGAAGATCCGGGTGGGGGAAGCGGCGGTCACGGGGGCGGGGAACCTGGGGGTGCGCTACGTGATCCATGCCGCCGTCTTGGGCGACGAGCCCGCCAGCTTGGAAACCGTGCGCCAGGCCACCCGTAGCGCCCTGGAAAAGGCGGTGGAGCTGGGGCTAAGGACCGTGGCCTTCCCCCTTTTGGGCACCGGGGTGGGGGGGCTTCCCGTGGAAAGCGTGGCCCGGGTGATGCTGGAGGAGATCAAGAAGGCTCCGGATACCCTCGAGGTCACCCTCTACGGCTTTCGCCGGGAGGATGCCGAGGCCATCCGCAAGGCCCTGTGAGACCAGCCGGCCTTGCCTGGCCAAAAACCCCCGTGCACGCCCCCACGGTCTCAGGGGGAGCCTTGCTCCTGGGGTGGAGGGGGGCTTTCTTCCTGTCCGGCCGGAGGGGGGCCCCCAGGGGGCACCGGGGCGCTGGCCTTGGGGAAGTAGCCCTGGCCCAGGGCCTGGAGGTCGGCGCCTTCCACCTTCCCGTCCCCGTTCAGGTCCCCTTTGAGCTCCTTCCCCTCCTTGCCCCAGTTCTGGGCCAGCCCTAGGAGTTCGGCAAAGGGCTTGCCCCGCTTCAAGGCCTCCCCCAGGGGTTTCCCCTCCTTGTCGTAGAAGACCACCCGGGGGGCCAGCCTCGGGGTAAGGGGTTTTTGCGGGGTGAGGAGGAGCCGGAAGACCTCCTGGTCCTTCACCGGCCTCAGAAAGGCCATATCCAGGCGCAAAAGCCCCGTTGCCGGGTCATAGTCCACCAGGTGGACAGGGCTTAAGGTCTTCAAGCTGGCCAGGTCCGGCACCAGGTCCCTCAAGGGCAGCTCCAGCTGGAACCCCAGGGCCTCCCGCACCTCTACCCGTCCCAGGAGCACAAAGGGACCCTCCACCTGGGCGGGCGGGGCCACCAGGGTGAGCCGGGGCGGGGGCGGGTCGGAGACGGTGAGGGTAAGCCGCTGCACCCGGCTATTCTTGGCCCCGTCCTCCACGGTGAGGGTGAGGGAAAACTGCCCCTTCTCCTTGGGGGTTCCCGTGATCCGCCCCCCCTGGAAGGTAAGGCCCTGGGGGAGTTGGCCCTCGAGGCTAAAGGCGTAGGGCCGCACCCCCCCTTCGGCGCTGAAGGTGGCGGTGTAGGCCTCCCCCAGGTAGGCGGGGGGCAGGGTGGTGCTGGTGAGGCGCAAAGGTTCCATCCCCACCCCCGTGGGGTCTTGGGTGCCGCAGGCGGCCAGGAGGAGGAAGAGGGGCCAGAGCTTTCGCATAGGTCCAGTCTAGCGGGTATAGTTGAAGGCATGATTAAGCCGGACTGGTGGATCCGGGAGATGGCCAGAAGGGGCATGATCGAACCCTTTGAGGAAAGGCTGGTGCGGGAAGGAGTTATCAGCTATGGGCTTTCCAGCTTCGGTTACGACCTCCGCGCCGCCCCGGAATGGAAGATCTTCACCAACGTCTTTTCCACGGTGGTGGACCCCAAGGGCTTTGACCCCAAAAGCTTCGTGGAGTATGAGGGGGAAGAGGTCATCATCCCCCCCAACTCCTTCGCCCTCACCCGGAGCGTGGAGTACATCCGCATGCCGGAAAACGTGATCGCCATCGCCCTGGGTAAGAGCACCTACGCCCGCTGCGGCATCGTGGCCAACGTGACCCCCCTGGAACCCGGCTGGGAAGGGCATGTCACCCTGGAGATCTCCAACACCACCCCCTTGCCCGCCAAGGTTTACGCCAACGAGGGCATTGTCCAGATCCTTTTCCTGGAGGGCCCAAAGCCCGAGACCACCTACAAGGACCGCCAGGGCAAGTACCAGGGCCAAAGGGGCATCACCCTGCCCCGGGTGTAGGCTATGGGTGTGCGCGCCCTTTTCCTCTTCCTTCTCCTCTTGAGCGCCTGCAAAGGGGAAAGCATGAAGCCGCTGCCCTACCTTTCGGAAACACCGGTGCGCTCCTTTAAGGCTCCAGAAGCCGTTTTGCAGCCCGGAAAAGACTACTACGCCCGCATCAAGACCACCCAGGGGGACATCCTCCTGGACCTCCTGGAAAAAGAGGCCCCCAACACGGTGAACTCCTTCGTCTTCCTGGCCCTCCACCGCTACTTTGAGGGGGTGGAGTGGCACCGGGTCATCCCCGGCTTCGTGGCCCAGACCGGGGACCCCACGGGCACGGGCCGGGGTGGGCCCGGGTACAGCTTTGGCCTGGAGATCGCCCCGGGTCTGGCCTTTGACCGGGAAGGCATGGTGGGCATGGCCCGCACCCAGGACCCCAACTCCAACGGCAGCCAGTTCTTCATCACCCTGGCCCCCACCCCCCACCTCACCGGGCAGTACACCCTCTTCGCCCAGGTGGTGGAGGGGATGGAGGTGGTAAGGCGCCTGGCCCCCACGGAGGGCCCCGGGGCCCGGAGGGAGCGGGACAAGATCCTCAGCGTGGAGATCCTGGTCAAGGAATGATTCCCGAAGGTACCCGCTTCCTCCTCCCCCCGGAGGCCCGGCTCAAGGCCGAGCTCATGGCCCGGCTCCGGGATCTGTTCCTCCGCCACGGGTATGAGCCCGTGGAGCTTCCGGCCCTGGAGGTCTACGACCCCACCCATCCCCTGGCGGAACGGGCCTTCAAGCTGGTGGACAAAACGGGGGAGGTTCTGGCCCTAAGGAGCGAGTTCACCACCCTCTTGGCCAAGCTCTTAAGGCCCCACCTGGGGGAAGGGGTAACCCGCTTCCAGTACGCGGGGCCCCTCTGGCTTAGGGAAGGGGATGCGGAGCTGGGCCGCTACCGGGAGTACACCCAGGTGGGGCTGGAACTCATCGGGGCCACGGGGCCCTTGGCGGATGCGGAGATCCTCTCCTTGGCCTTCGCCGCCCTCGAGGCCCTGGGCCTGGAAGGGGAGGTGGAGGTGGGCCTTCCCAGCCTGGTGGGGGAGGTGCTTAAGGCCTCGGGCCTACCGGAAGAGGCCCGGAAGGAGGCGCAAAAGGCCATTCACCGCAAGAACCTCCCCGAGCTCACCGAGCTCCTCTCCCGCCACCCCGTATCCCCCGAGGCCAGGCGTACCCTCCTGGCCCTCCCCGACCTCTACGGGGAGGTGGAGGTGCTCTCCGAGGCCAAGCGCCTGCCCCTCCCCGAGCGGGCCAGGAAGGCCCTGGAGGATCTGGAAAGGACCCTGGAGCTTTTGGAAAGGCCCGTGCTCCTGGACCTGGGCATGGCCCGGCGCTACGAGTACTACTCGGGGATCTTCTTCCGGGCCTACACCCCCGGGTTCGGCCTGCCCCTTCTGGGAGGCGGCCGGTACGACGGGGCCCTCCTCCCGGTGGCGGCGGGCTTCGCCATAGGGGTAGAGCGGGCCTTGGAGGCCTTGAGGCCCCCCCAGGCGGAGGAATCGCCCGAGGTCTTGGCCCTGGACCTTAAGGCCCTCCGCCTCCAGGCAAAGGAAAAACGGGTGGAGCTTTTCCATGGGGAAGACCCGGTGGCCTACGCCAAGGCCCGGGGCATCCGCTACCTGGCCCAAGGGGAGCGGGTCTTCCAGGTGGAGGAGGCATGAAGCGCTTTGCCCTCACCATCGCCCTGCCCAAGGGGAGGATGTTCCGGGAAGCCTACGAGGCGTTAAGCGAAGCGGGGCTGGAACTCCCCGCCATAGAAAACGAGCGGGCCCTCCTCCACGGCCAGGAAGGGGGAATCGCCCTCCTGGAGCTTCGTAACAAGGATGTGCCCGTCTACGTGGACCTGGGGATCGCCGAGGTGGGGGTGGTGGGCAAGGATATCCTTTTGGACTCGGGCCGGGACCTGTTTGAGCCCGTGGACCTGGGTTTCGGGGCCTGCCGGCTTTCCCTCATCCGGCGCCCCGGGGACACCTCCCCCATCCGCCGCATCGCCACCAAGTACCCCTCCTTCACCAACAGGCTCCTGAAGGAGCGGGGCTGGGTGGCGGACGTGGTGGAGCTATCCGGCAACATTGAGCTGGCGGCGGTTACGGGCCTGGCGGATGCGGTGGTGGACGTGGTCCAGACCGGGGCCACCCTCAAGGCGGCGGGCCTGGTGGAGGTGGAGGTTCTGGCCCACTCCACCGCCCGCCTCATCGTGAACCGCCAGGCCCTGAAGCTCAAGCGCTGGCTTTTAAAGCCCCTCATCGCTAAGCTGAGAAACCGTGACCGAGGCCCGTAGACGCCGCATTGAGGAGGTCCTAAGGAGGCGCCAGCCCGACCTTACCGTTTTGCTGGAAAACGTGCACAAGCCCCACAACCTCTCGGCCATACTCCGCAGCTGTGACGCCGTGGGGGTCCTGGAGGCCCATGCGGTGAACCCCACCGGTGGGGTGCCCACCTTCAACGAGACCAGCGGGGGAAGCCACAAGTGGGTCTACCTGAGGGTGCACCCCAGCATCCGGGAGGCCATGGCCTATCTCAAGGAAAGGGGCTTTAGGGTCTACGCCACCGCCTTGCGGGAGGATGCCCAAGACTTCCGGGAGGTGGACTATACCCAGCCCACGGCCATCCTCCTGGGGGCGGAGAAATGGGGGGTATCCGAGGAAGCCTTAGCCCTTTCCCATGGGGCCATAAAGATTCCCATGCTGGGCATGGTGCAAAGCCTCAACGTGAGCGTGGCGGCGGCGGTGATCCTCTTTGAGGCCCAAAGGCAAAGGCTGGAAGCGGGGCTTTACCAAAACCCCCGCTTGGACCCTAACCTCTACCAAAGGGTCCTCGAGGACTGGCTGGGAAAATAGCCTCCAGCGAAGCGGTAGGGCCCCGCCCCTCGTACCTCCTCCGCCCGCTTGGCCCTGGCCTTCCCAAAGGGCAGGCAACCCCGGAAGGAGCCCCCCGGCCCCAGGTCCCGGACCTCCTCGCCCATGGGGGGTTTCCGGCCGGCGCTCACGCGGTCACACGTAGGTGAGCCAGCCCTGGTACTCGGGCCTCAGGCCCCGCACCGCCTCCAGGTAGACCTCCCGTAGCCTTAAGGTGATGGGCCCGGCACTCCCCGAGCCGATGGGCCGCCAATCAATCATGGAAACCGGGGTCACCTCGGCGGCGGTGCCGGTGATGAAGACCTCGTCCGCCATGTAGAGCTGGTCCCGGGTGGCCCGCACCACCTGCACCTCATAGCCCAGGTCCTTGGCGATGCGGATCACCGAGTCCCGGGTGATGCCCTCCAGGTTCACCGAGTGCTCGAGGGCGTAGACCACCCCATCCCGCACGAAAAACACGTTCTCCCCACTGCCCTCGGCCACATAGCCTTCCTCGTCCAGCAACAGGGCCTCGTCCGCCCCCGCGGCCACCGCCTCCATCTTGGCCAAGGCCGAGTTCACGTAGTTCCCCCCCACCTTGGCCTTTCCCGGCATCACGTTGGCGGGGAAGCGGGCCCAGGAGCTGGTGATGAGCTTAGCCCCCTTGCGCACCGCCTCCTCGCCCAGGTAAGCCCCCCACTCCCAGGCGGCCACCATCACCTCCGCGGGGTTGTTGGGCAAGGGGTTCACCCCCAGGGCCTTGGCCCCCATCCAGGCCAGGGGGCGGATGTAGCAGCTCCTATACCCGTTTCGCCGCACCACCTCCTTGATGGCCTCCTCTATCTCCTCGGGGGCAAAGGGAATCTCCATGCGCAACACCTTGGCGGAGTGGAAAAGGCGCCGCACGTGCTCCCGAAGGCGGAAGATGGCCGGACCCCTTGGGGTTTCATAGGCCCGTATGCCCTCAAAAACGCTGGTCCCATAGTGAAGGGCGTGGCTTAGGACGCTGGTCTTGGCCTCCTCCTGGGGCAGAAGGGCCCCATTCATCCAGATGAGCCCCGCTTGGATATGCACATCCCCACCTTTGGCCTCGGGCTTGATCATGGCCAACCTCCGCCCCCATCATAACGCTTTTT
>NZ_CALLUR010000145.1:0-7070 GCF_938010445.1 uncultured Thermus sp. | reverse complement strand
AGGAGCTTGTACGTTGGGTACAAGCGGGCGAAGAGGTGTTAATCCTGGAGCAAGGGGTTCCTGTGGCCCGCATCACCCCGGCTTCCCCTTTCCTCAAGGACAAACTCCTGCGCCTGGAGCAGCTGGGCCTCCTCCGCCGGGGAAAGGGTCGGCCCAACCTCCAGGGCTTGCCGCTCCCGAGCTCCCAGGCTAGCGTACTTTCGGCCCTCCTGGAAGAACGGGAGGAAGGGTGAGGTTCTGGGATACCTCCGCCCTAGTTCCTTTGCTGGTGGAGGAAGTGTATACCCCTTTGGTGGAAACCTGGTTATTTTTAGACCCAGAGCTGGTGGTCTCCTGGGTAGCGGAGATTGAAGCGACCTCGGCCCTTAACCGGAGAAAACGGGAAGGTGCCTTAACAGAAGAAGCTTATGTTCAAGCCCAAGCCCGTTTGGCCCGGCTCAGGGATTCCTGGCACGAGGTATTACCCACTGAAGCTGTAAGGCGCCACGCCCTACGGTTTTTGCAGCTATACCCAGTGCGCACCTTGGACGCGCTTCAGCTGGGGGCCCTTTGGGTTTTTGCGGAAGGAGATCCCAAGGGCATCACCTTGGTAAGCCTGGATAGGCGCTTAGCCCAAGTCGCCGAGCAGGAGGGCTTTACCGTACTCACCTGGGCTTCCCCCTAGGCTTGTTTGTATAATCCCCCCATGCTCACCCTAGACCTTTCCGACAAGAAGGCCCTCATCATGGGCGTGACCAACCAGCGGAGCCTAGGCTACGCCATCGCGGAAAAACTCCACCAAGCCGGGGCCACCCTGGCCTTCAGCTACCAAGGGGAAAGGCTTAAGGAAGAGGTGGAGAAGCTGGCCGCTTCCTTAAACGCCCTCACCTTCCAGGCGGACGTCACCCAGGACGAGGAGCTGGACCGGCTTTTCGCTGGGCTCAAGGAGGCCTGGGGCGGGCTGGACTACCTGGTCCACGCCATCGCCTTCGCCCCCAAGGAGGCCATGGAGGGCCGTTACCTGGATACCCGGCGCCAGGACTGGCTTTTGGCCCTCGAGGTCTCCGCCTACTCCCTGGTGGCCGTGGCCCAGCGGGCCGAGCCCCTCCTCCGGGAAGGTGGGGGCCTGGTCACCCTCACCTACTACGCCAGCGAGAAGGTGGTGCCCAGGTACAACGTGATGGCCGTGGCCAAGGCGGCCCTAGAGGCCAGCGTCCGCTACCTGGCCTACGAGCTTGGGCCCAAGGGGGTGCGGGTGAACGCCATCTCCGCCGGGCCCGTGCGCACCGTGGCCGCCAGGAGCATTCCCGGCTTCATGAGGATGTACGACCGGGTGGCCCAGGTGGCCCCCCTAGGGCGCAACATCACCGGGGAGGAGGTGGGAAACCTGGGGCTATTCCTCCTCTCCCCCCTCGCCAGCGGCATCACCGGGGAGGTGGTCTACGTGGACGCCGGGTACCACATCATGGGGATGGAGCTGGACTAAGCCCCCGTAGCCCAAAACCATATGGTCCTAGCCGCTTCCGGTACCATAGGAAGGATGAGACGCCCTACCCCCACGGTCTGGGTGGGCCGCCTTCCCCTGGGGGGCGCCCACCCCGTGGCCGTGCAGTCCATGACCAACACCCCCACCCGGGAGGTGGAGGCCACCACGGAGCAGGTCCTGGCCCTATACCGGGCGGGAAGCGAGCTGGTGCGCCTTACGGTGAACGACGAGGAGGCCGCCCAGGCGGTACCCGAGATCCGGAGGCGGCTTGGGGAAGAGGGGGTGGAGGTACCCCTGGTGGGGGATTTCCACTTTAACGGCCACCTCCTCCTCCGGAGATACCCCCGGATGGCCGAGGCCCTGGACAAGTTCCGCATCAACCCGGGCACCTTAGGCCGCGGCCGGCACAAGGACGAAAACTTCCAGGAGATGGTGAGGATCGCCCTGGACCTGGGCAAGCCCATACGCATCGGGGCCAACTGGGGAAGCCTGGACCCCGCCCTCCTCACCGAGCTCATGGAGGCCAACGCCCGCCGCCCAGAGCCAAAAAGCGCCCACGAGGTCCTCCTGGAAGCCCTGGTGGAAAGCGCCGTGCGCGCCTATGAGGCCGCCCGGGAGCTGGGCCTAGGGGAGGACAGGATCGTCCTCTCGGCCAAGGTGTCCAAGGCCCCCGACCTGGTCTGGGTCTACCGGGAGCTGGCCCACCGCACCCCGGCTCCCCTGCACCTGGGCCTCACCGAGGCGGGCATGGGGGTGAAGGGCATAGTGGCCAGCACCGCCGCCCTAGCCCCCCTGCTCCTGGAGGGCATCGGGGATACCATCCGCATCTCCCTCACCCCCGCCCCCGGGGAACCCCGCACCAAGGAGGTGGAGGTGGCCCAGGAGATCCTCCAGGCCCTGGGCCTGCGTAGCTTTGCCCCCGAGGTCACCAGCTGCCCGGGGTGTGGCCGCACCAAGAGCACCTTCTTCCAGGAGTTGGCCGGGACCGTGGGGGCCTACCTCAGGGCCAAGCTGCCCGAGTGGCGGGAAAGGTACCCGGGGGTGGAGGAACTGAGGGTGGCGGTGATGGGGTGCGTGGTGAACGGCCCTGGGGAAAGCCGCCACGCCCACATCGGCATCTCCCTGCCGGGAAGCGGGGAGGAGCCCAAGGCCCCGGTTTATGCCGACGGCCAGCTTCTCACCATCCTTAAGGGGGAAAACCTAGCCCAGGACTTCCTGGACATCTTGGAAGACTACGTGGAAAGACGCTTTTCCAAGGCCTGATGGAGCCCTTTCGCTTCGTCATCCAAGCCCAAAGCGGCCGGGCCCGGGTGGGGCTTCTCTCCACCCCCCACGGGGTGGTGGAAACCCCCCTTTTCATGCCCGTGGGCACCCAGGGCTCGGTGAAGGGGCTTCTGCCCAAGGACCTAAAGGCCATCGGCAGCCAGGTGCTCCTGGCCAACACCTACCACCTCCTCCTCCGACCCGGCCCCGAGCGGATCCGGGCCCTAGGGGGGCTTCACCGTTTCGCCGGCTGGCCGGGCCCCTGGCTCACGGACTCCGGGGGCTTCCAGGTGATGAGCCTGGGCCATCTGCGGCGTATAGACGAGGAGGGGGTGGTCTTCCAAAGCCACCTGGATGGCCGCCTCATCCGGCTCACCCCGGAAAGGAGCCTCGAGGTGCAGGAGGCCCTGGGAGCCGACCTCATCATGGCCTTTGACGAGTGCCCCCCCTACCCCTCGCCCCCGGAATACCTGAAGGCCTCCTTGGAGCGCACCCTGCGCTGGCTGGAGCGGAGCCTAAAGGCCAAAACCCGGCCCGACCAGGCCCTTTTCGGCATCGCCCAAGGGGGCACGGACCCCGGGCTTAGGGCCCTTTCCACCCGGGAGACGGTGCGGTTTGACCTTCCCGGCTACGCCATCGGGGGCTTGGCCGTGGGGGAGAGCAAGGAGGAGATGCTCTCCATGGTGGCCCTCTCCACGGAGATCCTTCCCCAGGGAAAACCCCGCTACCTCATGGGGGTGGGCCACCCGGAGGACCTGGTGGCGGCCATGGGCCTAGGGGTGGACCTCTTTGACAGCGTCTACCCTACCCGGACCGGGCGCTTTGGCAGCGCTCTCCTTCCCGAAGGGCGGATCAACCTGAAAAACGCCCGCTACCTGGAAGACCCCAGGCCCTTGGAAGAGGGGTGCGACTGCTACGCCTGCCAGAACTTCAGCCGGGCCTACATCGCCCACCTGGTGCGCTCAGGGGAGATGCTGGCGGGCATCCTCCTTTCCCTGCATAACCTCCGCTTCCTCCACCGCCTCACCCAAAGGGCCCGGGAGGCCATCCGCCAAGGGGACTACGGGGCCTTTGCCCGGGAGTTTGCCGAAAGGCGTTTTGGCCGGGAGGTGCCCCCCTGGTTCCGCGAGGCCCTGGCGGCGGGGGGGCATGGGTGAGGCCACCCCGCCTGGGCCCCGGTGGGGGCCCCCAAAGCCTCCCCCTAGCCCAAGGCGCCTAGCCCTCCCGGTAGAACCGGCTTTTCCCGTAGTACTCCTCCAAAAGCACCTTCAGGAAAGCGGCGGTGGGCACCCCCAAAAGGGCCCCCCAAAGGCCAAAAAGGGTGGCGCCCACCAGGATGGCGGCGATGGCGGTCACGGGATGGAGCCGGGTGGCCCGGCCCACGATGAGGGGCCCAAGAAGGTTTCCCTCCACCTGGTTGGCCAGCCAGAGGACCAAAAGGGCAAGGAGCACCTGGCCCCACCCCCCCGTGGCCGCCAGGAGCAGGGCGGGAACCCCGGAGACGATCACCCCCACGAAAGGGATGAGGTTGAAGACCCCCGCCAGAAAGCCCAGGCTGGGGGCCAGAGGAACCCCCACCAGCCCCAGCCCCACCCCCACCATGAGCCCCACCAGAAGGGCCACCAGAAGTTGCCCCCGCACATACCCCCCCACGCTCCGGTCCAGCTTGTGGGCCAGCTCGGCCACCAGGGGCTGGTAGGGCTCGGGGAAGACCCTTAAGGCCGCCTGGGCCAGGCGGGGAAGGTCATAGAGGAAGTAGACGGAAAGGGTAAGGGCGGTAAGGAACTGGAAGATGCCGCCCAGCAGGGAGATAAAGAAGCCTAGAAGGTTTCCTCCCTGACCCATGAGCCCCTGCAGCCAGCGCACCAGGGTGTCCAAGAACCCCTGGATGAGGCCTTGCAGGCTCTGGCCCGCCTCGGCCAAAACCGGCTTCAAGGTTTCGGGAAGGGGAATGGCCCGGATGCGGCCTGGCAGGTCTAAAAGCCAGGCAAGAAAGGGTTGCAACAGCCGGGGAAGCTCCTGGGCCAGGCGGGAAAGCTCCAAAACCGTCTGGGCGGTGAGGAAGGAGGCGAGGCCAAGGAAGAGGCCCAGGCCCAGGTAGACCAAGGCCACCCCCAGGAAGCGGGGAAGCCTTTTGCCCTCAAAGAAGCGCACCACGGGATGGGTTAGGTAAGCGATGGCAAAGGCGGTGAGCAGGATGGAAAGGGCGGGCCAGGCCCGGAGGAGAAGGCGATAGGCCAAATAAAAGAGGAGCAGGTAGACCAGGACCCGGACATAGGGGTTTTCCCACACCCGGGCGAAGGCCTCGCGCATGGGGTTATTCTAAGCGGAAGAAGGCCTTGGCCTTCCTTACGAGCTCCTCCCCCGATAGCCCTTGGAAGAGGAACCTCCCCCGGTCGGGCTCCCCCTCCCAGACCTCAAAGAGGAGCCTAGGCGCCCCACCCAAAAGCCCCGTGTTCCCCACGTAGCCGATGGGGTCGCCCCGGTGGACCCTCTGCCCCACCTTTAGCTTCCGGTAGGGCGCCTGGAGGTGGGCGTACACACTGGTGCGGCCATCGGGGTGGCGGATCCAGACCTCGAGGCCCCTCAGGAGGTCCATCTGCTCGGGGGAGGCCCCGTTTCGCACCTCCTCCAGAAGCTTTTGGTACGCCTCCCGGGAGGGTTCCCTATAGTCCCCTTCCACCTTCACCACCTCCCCACTGGCGGCGGCCACCACCCCCATCCCCCGCACCACGGGCACGCAGGCATCCCCTTGGATGAAGACAAAGCCGGCGCTTACGCCCTTGCGGTAAGGGCGGGGGGCCCCAGGAAGGTTTTCGGGACGGGTGGGTAGGCAGGCCCCGGGCAGGGGAAGCAGGTACCCCCCAGGACCCCAGGCGGCCTGCTGACGTAAAACCCCCACCTCCTGGCGCAAGGCGGCAAGCTGGCGCCCCCTAAGGGAAAACCCCAGGCTGACCACCAAGGCATACAGGGCCAGGGCCAAAAGGAGGTAGTGCCCCGGCTTCCACGCCATGGGCCTATGCTACAAAAAAGACCCCCTCAGGGGTCTCGCCCAAGGGGCAACCAGGGCTAGAGGAGCTTGAGAAGCCGTTCCTTGATCTCCTTGGCGGAAAGGCCCTCCAGCTTAAGCCCCTTGGCCCTGTCCAGAAGCTCGTAAACCTTGGGAATATGGCTGGTGGCCACCCGGAAGGTGATCTCCTGCCCCGCCACCTGCACCCGGATCTTCTGCAGGTTGGGGTACTGGCGGCGCTTGGAGATGCCGGTGGTCTTCCGACCCACGCCCCCTTCCCGCTTGGCCTTACCCCGCCTTTGGATGCTATTGGCCACGATAGGCCTCTTTCCGCTGATCTCGCACACCTTGGACATATGGCCCTCCCGTGCCCGAAGGCAAACCCTATGGAGTATAGCACAAAGGGGAGCATTGGGTAGACTCAAGGGGATGCCCACGGTTCTTGTGCCCCTCCTCCTAGCCTTGGACCAGATCCTTAAGCTATGGGCCCTGGAAAACCTCTCCCCGGTGCCCAGGCCCCTTCTGGGGGACCTCCTCTACCTCACCCTGGTGAGGAACACGGGGGCCGGTTTTGGCTTGCTGGAAGGCCAGGCCTTCCTTCTGGGCTGGCTTAGCCTGGGGGTGGGGACCCTACTCCTCTACTGGCTAGCCCAAAAACGCTACCCCTTTTGGCCAACCCTGGCCCTTTCCCTCATCGCCGTGGGGGCCTTGGGCAACGGCATTGACCGCCTGGGCCGGGGCTGGGTGGTGGACTATCTGGACCTGGGAACCCCCATCCCCCTCATCGCCCACTTCCCCGTCTTCAACCTGGCGGATGTGTGCGTGACCGTGGGGGCTGCCCTTCTCCTTCTGGCCCCAAGGGGCAAGCGCCCCTTCTAGGAGGCTGGGCCAGGCGGGACAAGCCCATCCGCTTCACCCAGCAGGACCAGCTCCGCCTGGCCCGGGGAGCCCCGGTAGGGGAGGCGATCACCCCCCAAAGCCCCGAGGCGCCTCTCCTCGGAAAGCCTCCCCGCCTGGGATGGGTCTTAGACCCTGGGCAAAACCTGGGCCAACCGCTCCAAGGCCTTCTTCAGGTTTTCCTCCCCCGTGGCGTAGGAGAGGCGCACGTGGCCAAAGGCGGCAAAATCCGTACCCGGCACCACCGCCACCCCCGCCTGCAAAAGCCTTTCCGCCGCCTGCACCTCGTCCTCGGCGAAGGGGGAGGTGTCCAGGAGGACATAGAAGGCCCCGCTGGGACGCACCGCCTTTAGGCCCAGCGCCGAAAGGCCCTCGAGGAGAAGGTCCCGCCGCCTCCTATAGGCCTCCCGGGCCATCTCTATGAAGGCCCTGGAA
>NZ_CALLUR010000144.1:0-5761 GCF_938010445.1 uncultured Thermus sp. | reverse complement strand
GCCCGACTCCCGGGCCTTCATCTGGCCCCAGAAGGAGCACGCGGACCTCGTGGTGCGCTTCTACCGCCCCCCTGGCTACAACCCTGAAAACCCCAGCACCCTGAACGTGCGCATCGCCCTAAAGCACACCCTGCCCCGGCTAGACCTTTCCGAGGTGCTCCACTCCGCCTACGAGGACGAGGCCCTGATCCGCCTGGAGGCCCGGAAGGAGGCAGACATCCTGGACATCACGGGAAACGTGACCCCCGAGCAGGCCCTGACCTTTGAACGCATCATCTGGGACCACCTGGGCCACCACGTGGAGCACTTTGACCCCAGCCTGGTGGGCACCTTCCTGGACAAGGCGGGGCAGAGCTATCCCTTGGCCTTAACCCAGTTGGTCATCGCCTACTACTTGGTTAAGATGCGGGAGCTGGCCATCGAGCGGGGGCACCTGCGGGTGGCCTAGGGGGAAGGGATGCTGAAGTTTGCGCCCTCCATTCTCACCGCGGACCTGGCGAGGCTCAAGGACCAGATCCAGGAGGCCGAGGCGGCAGGGGTGGACTGGATCCACCTGGACGTGATGGATGGGGTGTTCGTCCCCAACCTTACCTTCGGGCCCCTTCTGGTGGAGGCGGTGCGGCGGGTCACCTCCTTGCCCCTGGATGTGCACCTCATGATCGTGCAGCCCGAAAGGTACTTGGAGGACTTCGCCCGGGCGGGGGCCGATGTCATCACCGTGCACGTTGAGGCCACCCCCCACGCCCACCGGGCGGTGCAGAAGGTGAAGGAGCTGGGGAAGCGGGCGGGGTTGGCCATCAACCCCGCCACCCCCCTGGAGGCCTTTGAGCCCCTTTTGCCTGAGCTGGACCTGGCCCTGCTCATGAGCGTGAACCCGGGGTTTGGAGGGCAGAAGTACATCCCCACCGCCACCGAGAGGCTTCGCCGCCTCAAGGCCATGCGGGACCGGCTGAACCCGGCCTGCTTGTTGGAGGTGGATGGGGGGGTGAACCGGGAAACCGTGGCCGAGGTGTACCGGGCGGGCGCGGACGTGGCCGTGGCGGGGAGCGCCCTTTTCAACAAGCGGCCCGTGGCTGATAACCTAAAGGAGCTAAAGGAGGTGCTGTATGCCCTTGGCGATCGGTAAAGAGGTTCTGGATAAGGCGCGGCGGGAAGGCTATGCGGTTCCCAGTTTCAACACCAATAACCTGGAGATCACCCAGGCTATCCTGGAGGTAGCCGATGAACTACGGGCTCCCGTCTTCATTCAGGTTTCCGACGGGGCCCGGAAGTACGCCGGAATGGAGAACCTGGCCAACCTGGTGAAGGATATGGCCAGCCGCACCAAGGTGCCCGTGGTCCTGCACCTGGACCACGGGGCCGACTTCAAGATGGTGATGCAGGCCCTGAGGGCGGGCTTCACCAGCGTGATGATTGATGCCAGCCACCACCCCTTTGAGGAGAACGTGGCCGAGACCAAGAAGGTGGTGGAAGCCGCCCATGCGGTGGGGGTGAGCGTGGAGGCGGAGCTGGGCCGGCTTCAGGGCATTGAGGACAACATCCAGGTCTCCGAGGCCGAGGCCTTCCTCACCGATCCCGAGGAGGCGGAGCGCTTCGTGGCGGAAACGGGCATAGACTATCTGGCCATCGCCATCGGCACCAGCCACGGGGCCTATAAGGGGAAGGGCCGGCCCTACATTGACCACAAGCGCCTCGAGGAGATCAGCAAGCGGGTTTCCATCCCCTTGGTGCTCCACGGGGCCAGCGGGGTACCCACCTGGCTTAAGGAGAAGCTCTTGGCCACGGGGGCTGAGCTGAAGGAGGCCACGGGTATCCACGATGAGGATATCAAAAAGGCCATTCCCAACGGCATTGCCAAGATCAACATTGACACCGACCTGCGCCTGGCCATGACCCTGGGCATCCGGGAAGTGGTGGTGGGCAATCCCAAGGAGTTTGATCCCCGCAAGATCATCGGCAAAGGCCGGGACTACCTGAAGCAGGTGATCCGGGAAAAGTTTGAGCTGATGGGCACGGTGGGCCGGGCATAACCCACCCCACCCTGGCACGGCCAGGGTGGAAACCCCGGGCCGCGCCAGCCAAAGACAATCCCCCGCCCGTTTGGGCGGGGGCTTTTGGTCGGGGAGGCCGGATTTGAACCGACGACCACACGCACCCCAAGCGTGTGCGCTACCAGGCTGCGCTACTCCCCGGCGCGCAAAGGTTAGTGTAGTGCCCCGCTTGGGCTTTCGTCAAGTAGACTTGGGGCCATGGAGATTAAAGACCTGCGGAGCCTGGTGCGGTATAACCCGGAAAAGATGGCCAAAATTCCGGTTTTTGAGTCAGAGGGGATGTTCTTTGACCTCTATGCCCTGCTTCCGGGACAGGCGCAAAAGGTGCACACCCACGAGGGTTCCGACAAGGTGTACTACGTCCTGGAGGGCGAGGTGGTGGTGCGCATCGGGGAGGAGGAAGCCCTTTTGGCCCCAGGGATGGCGGCCATCGCCCGCTCAGGGGAGGCCCATGGCGTGCGCAACGAGTCGGCAAACCCCGCCCTTCTCCTGGTGGTGATGGCTCCCAAGCCCTAGGCTTTCACATCCTTTTCAAAGGGCTAGAATAGCCTAGTAAGGATGGTAAAGGCTCCCCCCGCCGACCTGGGGTTCATGGCGGAGCTTCTCCGCCGGTATCCCGTGCGGCTCCTTTTCCGGGGGGAGGTGCTTCCCGAAGGTCCTTTACGGGGAGAAAAGCTTTGGCAGGAGGGGGATATGGCCCTTTACTGGGAAGGGCCGCCCCCGCCTCCGGCAACCCAGGAGGCTTTGCGCCTCCTCCTTCGGGCCTTCCGCGAGGTGTGGGAGCTACGGGAGCGGGAGCTTGCTCTTTTAAAGAGCCAGGAGGAGAGCGCCAGGCTCCTTCGCCTTTTGCTTCACGAGATCAAAAACCCCTTGATGAGCGTTTTGGGGGCCTTGGAACTTGCCCTGGAAACCGGGGACCTTCCGGAAGAGGCTAAGGAACCCCTTTCTATCGCCGAAAGGAGTGCCCGTCGCATCCAAGAACTCCTGCAAAAGGCCCAGGAGTACCTGCGCCTGGGCCAGGGGGTGCGGCTTAAGGGTGAACGGGTGGACCTCAAGGCCCTTCTTCTCCAGGTTTCGGAGGAAGTGCGGCCTCTGGCCCGAAGGAAGGGAATCCGGCTCCGCTTGGTCCTGCCGAAACGGGAGGCCTGGGTATACGGGGATAAGGAATGGCTCTATCAGGCAGTGCTGAACGTCCTCAACAATGCGGTGAAATACACCCCGGAAGGGGGGCGGGTGGCGGTGCGCCTCCTTCTGGGTCGGGACCGGTACGGCATCGCCGTTTCCGATACTGGCCCCGGGATCCCCGAGGCGGAGCAGGAAAGGGTCTTTGAACCCTTCTACCGGGCCTCCACCCGGGGGGAGGTGGAGGGGACGGGGCTTGGGCTTGCCCTGGTGAAGCGGGTCCTCGAGGCCCACGGGGGCGAGGTCCGTCTAAGGAGCCGCTTAGGCCGGGGGAGCACCTTCTTCCTCCTCCTGCCCAGGCCCCGGCCGGGCCAAAGGGCCCCGGTGGGAAGGCTGCTTCTCCTGCTGGTGGCCCTGATCGCCTTGGCCCGCGTGCCCATCTTCCCCGCCCCCTTGGGTTCCCAGGCCTTCGGCGGGGTACCGGCCGGGGAGGTGGTACGGCTTCCTGGGCTGGAGCTGGCCTTTAGCCCTGAGGCTCACGGGGAGGCCCGGCGCTGGCGGAGCCTTTGGGGTGGGGGAGAGAGGGTGCAGGTGCGTTTGGAAAGAGGAGGGGTGGAGGCGGTGCGGGAGGCCCCTGTGCCCTTGGCCCTTTCCACCCCCGAGGGCCAGGTGCGGCCCACGGGGACCCACCTGCGCCTTTCCCGGGAAAGCGGGGCCCGCCTTTCCCTTTACCGGGGAAAGGTGGCCTTGGGGCAGGAAAGGCTTCCTGCCGGGGAAGGAGCGGTTCTGGGAACGGGGGTTAGGCGGAAGCTTCTTCCTGCTCCCCAGGTGCGCCCGGTGCCGGGGCCTGAGGGCGAGGTGGTGTTCCGCATGCTGGGCCCCGAGGGGAGCCGGGGCTTCCGGGTGGAGGTTCGCAGCGGGGATGCCGTGGTCCTTTCCGCCAGGGTAGAGGGTAACGTGTTCCGCTACCTGCCCCAGGCGGACCGCGTGAGCCAGGTGCGGGCCATGGCCTTGGATGAGGTGGGCCTCGAGGGCTACCCCTCGGACCCCGTGCCCTTCCGGGAACGGAAAAGCTTTTACGAGGGTCGGAAGAGGCTTCCCCAGGACCCGGCTGGGGCGGAGGCCTTTTTGCGCCGGGCGGTTTCCGTCTTTCCCGACGATGCCGAGGCCTTGGGCGAGCTGGCCTTTGCCCTTTACCTCCAGGGCCGCCATGGCGAGGCTAAGCCCCTTTACGAGAAGGCCCTAGCCCTTTTGGATAGCCCTGATACCCGGGTGCGCTACGCCCGGCTCCTCTACCACCTGAAGCGTTATGGGGAGGCGGAGGAGAGCTACCGGAAGGTGCTTAAGGAAGACCCGGGGAACCTGGATGCCCGCTGGGGGCTTTCCGAGGTGGTCCTGGCCCTGGGCCGGGCCAAGGAGGCGGAGTTCCTCGCTCGGCAGGTGCTGGCGGTGGAACCCAGCTACCCCTTGGCCCGCTTCACCTTGGCCAAGGCCCTCTTGGAACAAGGAAGGGTGGAGGAGGCCCGGGGGCTACTTACGCAAGAGGCTAAGCGAAACCCCGATCCCGAGGTCCAAGCCTTGTTGCAAAGGCTTCGGTAGCTTCTCCTCTTAGAATGGGGGTGTGGCCCGGGTTTTGGTGGTGGAGGATGACCCTACGGTGGCCAAGGTTTTGGAGGTAGCCCTTGGGCGGGAGGGGTATCTGTCCTTCCTGGTGCGGGACTACCCTTCCGCCAAGGTTGCCCTCCAGGAGGATTGGGATGCCATCATCCTGGACATCAACCTGCCCGGGGGTTCGGGGTTAGACCTCTTGCGCTACTTGCGAAAGGAGCTACGGAAGTCTACGCCCGTGTTGATCCTTTCGGGTCTTAAGCAAGAGCGGAGCCTCGCCGAAGCCCAGGCTTTAGGAGCCCAAGAGTATTTCACCAAGCCCTTCAGCCCTGGGGACCTGATAAAGCGTCTGAAGGGATATGTGGCGGCGCGGTGAACGGCTTTATGCCCTTTTGGTCTTTCTGGTGGTGCTCCTGGAGGGCCTGGCCCTGGGAAGCCTGGTAGTGGTCTTTTCAGGGCGTCTTTTTGGCCTTTTTGGCTATCCCCAGGTCTACGGGGCCTTGTGGCAGGCCCTGGTCCTAACTGGGACAGCCTTGGGCTTGCTGGCCGCTTACGTTCTGCTTTACCACGCCTACAGCGCAAGCCGGGAACTCCTTGACCGTAAGGCTTACGAGGACTGGCTAGCCCGCTTTACGGAAATCCTTTTTGCTGGTGGGTCTCCTCCCCCTCCTCCTTGGCCTAGGGAAGCCTTTGAAGCCCTTTTGGACCTGCGGGAAATGTTGAAGGGGGAGTTTGCTGAACGGATAACGGAATGGCTGCGCCAGGCGAACCCCCCTTGGCCCCGCATCCTGAAGGCCCGTTTCGCTTCCCGGCCCCTGCGGCTGGAGGCCCTCGAGGCTTTAGCCCAAGCCCGCTTGCCGGAAACCCTGGAAGCGGTTCTTCCGTATCTGGCTCATCCGGACCCCGTCCTGCGTTTGGCGGCGGCCCGGGCTGGGGCCCGGGTGGCCCAGGGGCAAGGGCTCTTGGACTTGGCTAAAGCC
>NZ_CALLUR010000143.1:0-3121 GCF_938010445.1 uncultured Thermus sp. | reverse complement strand
GGGCACCACGATGCGGTCAAACTCCTCCTCCGTGAGGTAGCCCAGCTCCAGGGCGGCTTGCTTCAGGGTCTTCTTCTCCTTGATGGCCTTCTTCACGATCTCCGCCGCCTTGTCGTAGCCGATGGCCTTGTTCAGGGCGGTGGCCAGCATGGGGTTTTTCTGCAGGTGCTCTTCTATCCGCTCCCGGTTGGGCTCTATGCCCTTGGCCAGGTGCTCGTTGAAGGATTCCATGGCGTCCGCCAGGAGCTTGATGGACTCGAGGGTGGCGTCCACCATCACCGGTTTGTAGACGTTGAGCTGGAAGTTCCCCTGGCTCCCAGCGAAGGCCACGGCGTGGTCGTTGCCAAAGACCCGCACCACCACCATGGTGAGGGCCTCCACCTGGGTGGGGTTCACCTTGCCAGGCATGATGGAGGACCCGGGCTCGTTGGCGGGGATGAAGATCTCCCCAATACCCCCGTAAGGCCCCGAGGCCAGCCAGCGGATATCGTTGCCGATTTTCATCAGGGCCCCGGCCAGGGTGCGCAAGGACCCCATCACCTGCACCAGCTCGTCGTGGGCGGCCAGGGCGCTGAAGCGGTTTTCCGCCACCCTAAAGGGAAGCCCGGTTTCCTCGGCCAGGTACTGGGCCACCCGTTGCCCAAACTGGGGATGGGCGTTTAGACCCGTGCCCACCGCCGTGCCCCCGATGGCCAGGTTGTAGAGGCCCTTTTCCGCTTCCTTCACCATGGCCAGGGTGTTCCTGAGCTGGGCCGCCCAGCTCCCCACCTCCTGCCCCAGGGTGATGGGGACCGCGTCCATGAGGTGGGTGCGCCCTATCTTCACGATGCCGTCAAAGGCCCGGGCCTTCTCCGCAAAGGTCTGGATCAGGGCTTCCGCCGCCGGGTACAGCCTCTGGTGGAGGGCTAGGGCCGTGGCCACGTACATGGCGGTGGGGAAGGTGTCGTTGCTGCTTTGGCCCCGGTTTACGTGGTCGTTGGGGTGCACGTACTTGGAACCCAGGGGCTTCCCTAAAAGCTCCGAGGCCCGGTTGGCGATGACCTCGTTCACGTTCATGTTGGTCTGGGTGCCGCTACCCGTTTGGAAGACCACCAGGGGAAAGTGGTCATCCAGCTTTCCGGCGATGACCTCTTCCGCCGCCTGGATGATGGCCCTTGCGATTTCCTCGGGAAGCTCTCCCAGCTCCAGGTTGGCTCTGGCCGCGGCTTTCTTCAGCATGCCGTAGGCGCGGATGACCTCCAGGGGCATGGGGAAGCGCCAGGCTCCTATACGGAAGTGCTCCAGGGAGCGTTGGGTTTGTGCCCCCCAGTAACGGTCCGCCGGTACCCTTACCTCGCCCATGGTGTCCTGTTCAAGCCGGTATTCCATACGCCACCTCCAGCCCGATTCTATTCCTCCTCATAGGGCTGGCGTAGCCTCACGGGTTGGCCCCGGAGCCCGGCCCGGAGGTTCAGCCACTCCACCAGCACGGCGAAGCCCATGGCGAAGTAGACGTAGCCCTTGGGGATGTGCACCCCCGTGCCCTCGGCCACCAGGGTGAAGCCCACCAAAAGGAGGAAGGAGAGGGCCAGCATCTTCACCGTGGGGTGCCGGTTGACGAAGGCGTAGATGCCCTTGGAAGCCAGGAGCATGATGGCCACGGAAAGCAGGATGGCCGCCACCATCACCGGCACGAAGCGGGTGAGGCCCACGGCGGTGATGACGGAGTCTATGGAAAACACGATGTCCAGGAGGAGCACCTGGCCCATGACCGAGGCCAAGGAGGGGGCCACCCTTTTTATGGCCTCGCCGGGCTCGCCCTCGAGCTTTTCGTGGATCTCCTTCACGGCTTTGTAGATGAGGAAGAGCCCTCCCGCAATCAGGACCAGGTCCTTGCCCGTGACCTCGTGGCCCAGGAGGGCGAAGAGGGGCTCCTTTAAGGCCATGATCCAGGCGATGGAAAGGAGGAACAGGATGCGGGTGAGGGCGGCCAGGGAAAGGCCCATGACCCGGGCCCGGTCCTGCTGTTCTTTGGGCAGTTTGGAGGCCAGGATGCTGATGAAGATCACGTTGTCTATGCCCAGGACCACTTCCAGCACGGTGAGGGTTACGAGGGCGATCCAGACCTCAGGGTTGGTGAGCCAGTCCATGGGAAGGAGTTTACAGGGGGGCGTAGACTAGGGGGCATGGTGGACGTCCTCATTGTGGGTGCCGGTCCGGTGGGCTTGGCGGCGGCCCTCATGGCCAAGCGCCTGGGTCTATCCCACCTGGTCCTGGAAAGGGGGACCGTGGCCGACACCATCTACCGGTTTCCCCGGCAGATGGTTTTCTTTTCCGAGGCCAAGAACCTGGAGATCGGCGGCCACCCCCTGGTCTCCCAAGGGCCCAAGCCTACCCGCCTCGAGGCCCTCCTCTACTACCAGAAGGTGGCGGAAAGGGAAGGGCTGAACGTTCTCACCTACACGGAGGCCACGGCCATTGAGGGGGAGGAGGGGGCCTTCCGCGTCCGGGCCCGGGACCGGCTGGGGGAGAGGGTTTGGCAAAGCCGCTATGTGGTGGTGGCCACGGGGTACTTCGGCAACCCCAACCGCCTGGGGGTGCCGGGGGAGGACCTGCCCCACGTCTTCCACCGCTACGAGGAGGCGGCGCCCTTTTTCCGGCGGCGGGTGGCGGTGGTGGGGGGAAGCAACTCCGCGGTGGAGGTGGCCCTGGACCTCTTTCGGGGTGGGGCGGAGGTGGCCTTGGTCCACCGGGGGAAGTGGGTGCGCCCCAGCGTGAAGTACTGGCTCCTCCCTGATTTTGAGAACCGGGTGAAGGAGGGAAGCATAAGGGCGGTGATGGAAACCCAGGTCAAGGCCATCACCCCGGAGGGCCTCCATCTGGAAGGGCCCCAAGGGGAGGGGTTTTTGGCAGCGGACTTCGTCCTGGTCCAGATCGGCTACCGGGCGGAGGACCGGCTTTTGCGGGAAGCGGGGGTGCGCTACGAAGGGGGGAAGCCCTGGGTTTCCCCGGAGTGGGAAACCTCCCGTAAGGGGCTTTTCGCCATCGGCTCTGCGGCCTTTGGCCCCGATACCCGCTCGGTCTTCATTGAAAATGGCCGCAGGCACGCGGAGGTGGCCCTTTTGGCCATGGCAGGCCGCCT
>NZ_CALLUR010000142.1:0-4331 GCF_938010445.1 uncultured Thermus sp. | reverse complement strand
ACCCTAGAGGCTCCTTCCCTTCCCGCCCGCTATCCCGACGCCTATCCTGAGGGAAGCCCTTACGGGTACCCCACACGGGCCCGGGCTGGAGAGGCCCTAAGGGCGGCCAAGAGGGTCCTGGCATGGGAGGAGGAGGAGGTTTGGAATGAGCTCAAAAGGCGGATGGCCGCCTGGGAAGCCCTGGGAGAGGCCCGGGTTTACCTCTTGGGCTCGGTGGCCCGGGGAAGCTTCGGCCCAGAAAGGGATATAGACCTGCTGGTGGTCTCCCCCCACCCGCCCAAGGACCCCTTGGAGCACCTCCTCCAGAGCCTGAACCTGGGCCGGGTGGAGACCAAAGGCCTAACCCTCGAGGAGTTTGCCAAGGAAAAGGCCAAAGGGGCCTTGGAGCCATGAAGGGGGAAAGGCTGGACAAGGTCCTCGCCCGCCTGGGCCTAGGAAGCCGCAAGGAAGTAGCCCGCTTGGTGCGAAGCGGCCAGGTGCAGGTGGGGGGCCGGGTGGTCCAGGATCCTGCCTTTCCCGTACCCCCAGGGGCGCGGCTCGAGGTGAACGGCCAATCCCTGGCGCTGCGGCGCCATCACCATATCCTCTTGCATAAGCCGGCAGGGTACATCACCAGCCGCACGGAAGGCCCTTCGGTCTATGCCCTCCTGGAGGGCTTTCCCACCCGGGACCTCTCCCCGGTGGGCCGCCTGGACAAGGACACGGAAGGCCTCCTCCTCTTCACCACCCACGGCGAACTCCTCCACCGCCTCACCCACCCCCGGCACAAGGTGGAAAAGCGCTACCTGGTCCACCTGGAACGCCCGGCCACCTGGGAGGACCAGAAGGCCTTCCGCCAAGGGCTTCTTTTGGATGGAAAACAGCTCCTCCCGGCAGAACTCACCTGGCAGGAGGACCCCACCTGGGTGGAGCTGGTCCTGAGGGAAGGCCGCTTCCACCAGGTGAAGCGCATGTTCCAGGCCCGGGGCAACCGGGTGCTCTATCTGAAGCGGCTCTCCCTAGGCCCCCTCACCCTGGGGGATCTGCCCAAGGGCCAGGCCCGCTACCTCCTGCCAGAGGAGGAGGAGGTCCTATATCGGGCGGTGGGACTTTTCACAGGAACTTAAAAGGGCTTTGGATACACTATCGCCATGTTGCGCCATATCGGCTGGATTTCCCTCCTCGGCCTAGCCCTTGCCCAGCCCGGATCCGAAAGCCCCCCTATCACCGCCATCCTAGTGGTAGAGGAAGACGTCATTGAAGAAGGTCAGCTCCGCACCTATGTGGGCAGCCAAACCCACCCCGTAGCCTCCGAGAAGGAACTGAGGGCGCTCCTAAAAAGGCTGGTGCGGGAGGCAAGGCCTCCCCGGTTCATCTTCCAAGATGGCCGTTGGCGGGGTGTGGAGAAAAAGGGCATCGCCTTGGACGAGGCTGAGGTCCTAACCGCCTACCGGGAGGCCCTTAGCAGGGGCCGCAAGAGCTTCCGCCTCCCCGCCCGCTATACCCCTCCAAGCCCAAGCCTTAAGGAGCTCTACGCCTTAGGGGTGCGGGAACACCTGGCCACGGGGGAGACCGACTTTAGGGGGTCCAGCGCAGCTAGGGCTCATAACCTGCTCCTGGCCTCCAGCAAGCTGGATGGAGTTCTGATCCCCCCGGGGACCTTCTCCTTTAACCAGGCTCTGGGCCCCGTCACGGAGGAGGAAGGCTATAAGGAAGCCTTCGTAATCGTAGGGGATCGCACGGAACAGGGGGTGGGGGGTGGGGTTTGCCAGGTTTCCACCACCCTCTTCCGCGCCTTTTTCTTGGCGGGGCTTCCCATCCTGGAGCGCCACGCCCACAGCTACCAGGTGGCCTACTACAAGCCCCCGGGTCTAGATGCCGCGGTGATCCAACCCTACAAGGATTTAAAGGCGGTGAACGACACCCCAGGCCATATCCTGGTGCAACGCACCGTCCAGGGCACCACCCTCCGTTTCCACCTCTTCGGCACCAAAGACCGGGAAGTGCGCTGGGAAGGCCCCTTCATTTCCGAGAGGAAACCTCCCTTACCTCCCCGGGAAATCCCGGATCCCTCCCTGCCCCCCGGCGTGCGCAAGCAGGTGGACTTTGCCGCCGAAGGTGCCCGGGTGGAGGTGAGGCGCACGGTGCGCTATAGGGATGGCCGGGTTCGGGAGGACAAGGTGGTCAGCGTCTACCGCCCCTGGGGAGCGGTCTACCTGGTGGGGCCTAAACCAGCTCCAAAAGCACCACCCGCTCCACCGGCACCAAGCGGTGGGGCTCCGTAACCCGGGCAGCCTCCCCCCTTTTCAGGTGCAAGTACCGGCCTTGGGGTAGGTCAATGACCAGTTCCCCCTCGAGGACCAGATAAAAGCCCCCTTTCTCCCGGCCCTCTTCCTGGGTTAGGGGGTAGCCCTGCACGGGCACCCCGGGCACCTCCACCCTTCCCTCCCGCGCCAAACGCAGGAAATGCACCTTATAGCTCTCCATCGGGTAGCCACCTCCTGCCCGCCAGGCTACCGCTTGAGCTTGGCCCGGCCCCTAGAGGCCTTGGTTCCCTTGCCGGCCGAGGGGGTTTTAGGGGCAGGGATCAACTTGGGGTCATGCTGGGGACAAGAGGGGTTTAAGCAAGCCCCTTCCCCCTTTTTGGCCAAAGGCCAGCCACAGGCGGGACAGCTCTGCTCCAACAAGGGATAGAAGCTTAAAAAGCCACAGGTGTTGTTCTCACACTTGTAGTAGGGTTTTCCCCGCCGGCTTCGCTTCTCCAAAACCTGGCTCCCACACCTAGGGCAGGCATGACCCGTGGGCTCCCCGTCGTCCCGGGTGTAGTCGCATTCCGGATACCCCGAGCAGGCAATAAAGCTCCCGTAACGGCCTTCCCTGCGCACCAGGGGCTTTCCGCATTTAGGGCAGGCCTCCCCAATGGGCTCCGCTTCCTTTTTCTTTTCCAAAGGCTCGGTATACGTGCATTCAGGATAGCCCGTACACCCCAGAAACTGCCCATAGCGGCTTACCTTTAGCTCCAAAGGCCTTCCGCACTGGGGGCAGATCTTCTTGGGCACCCGGGAAAGCTCCCCCAAGAAGGGCTCGTAAAACTCCCAGACCACTTTAGGCCAAGGAATCTTCCCCTCCTCCACCTGATCCAGCCCGTCCTCCATGCGGGCGGTAAACTCGTAGGCCACCACCTGGGGAAAGCGCTCCTTAAGGTAATGGGTCACCTGGCGGCCCAAAGGGGTGGGCAGGAGGGTGCGCCCCTTGCGCAGCATATACCCCCGCTTCTCCAGGGTTTCCAGGGTGGGGGCATAGGTGGAAGGGCGGCCAATGCCCAGTTCCTCCATGGTCTTCACCAAGGTGGCATCGGTGTAGCGGGGTGGGGGTTCGGTGAAGTGCTGCTTGGGTACGAGCTGGACGGGCTCCGCCTTCTCCCCCTCAGCCACCTCAGGCAGGACAGAGGCTTCCTCCTGGTCTTCCCCCGGCACCTCAGAGGAGGTGGCCTCCCGCCCCCAGGCCTTTAGGTACCCCTCAAACCGCAAAACCGAACCCGAGGCCCGGAAGGTAAAGCGCGGGGTTTCCCCCTCATCCTGCAACAGGACCACCGTCTGCTCATAGAGGGCATCCCCCATCTGGCTGGCCACAAAACGGCGCCAGATGAGGTCATAAAGGCGGTACTCCTCCTCGGAAAGGTACTTCCTCACGCTCTCTGGGGTACGCCGGGCATCGGTGGGCCGGATGGCCTCGTGGGCGTCCTGTACCCCCTCCTTGCGGTTGCGATAGATCCTAGGGGCCTCCGGCAGGTATTCGGACCCAAACATTTGCCGTATGACCTCCCGCGCCACCTGCAAAGCCTCCGGGGACACCCGCACCGAATCCGTGCGCATATAGGTGATGAGGCCCACCGTGCCCTCGGGAAGATCCACGCCCTCATACAGGCGCTGGGCGACGCGCATGGTGCGGCTTGCCGTGTAGCCCAGGCGGCTGCTGGCCACCTGTTGCAGGGTGGAGGTGGTGAAAGGGGGCGGGGGGGATTTGCGCCGCTCCTTGGTCTCCACCCGGGCCACGCGGTAGGCCTTGGCCCAAGCCTCCTCAGCCAGGACCCTGGCCTGGGCCTCACCCTCCAGGTGGAGCCTTCCCTCCTTCTCCCCCTGGCCAGCCCAAAGCCGCCTGCCCTCCACCTCGTAGAGGCTCGCGGAAAGCATCCTGTCCTGGCCCAGGGTGAAAACCCCCTCCAAGGTCCAGTACTCCTCCGGGCGGAAGGCCTCTATCTCCTCCTCCCGCTCCACCAGAAGCCGCAGGGCCACGCTCTGAACCCGGCCAGCGGAAAGGGCCCGCTTGCGGAACTCCAGGGAAAGAAGAGG
>NZ_CALLUR010000141.1:0-4493 GCF_938010445.1 uncultured Thermus sp. | reverse complement strand
ACGGAGGCAGTTCCTCAAGAAGGTGGGGGTGGGCCTGGCGGCTAGCCTCTCCTATAGGGCTTTTGCCCAGGCGGCGCCTCAGGTGCGCTGGCGCTTGGTTTCCAGCTACCCCAAGAGCCTGGACACCCTCTATGGGGGTGCCGAGGACCTGGCCAAGCGGGTGGCGGAGCTCACCGAGGGCCGCTTCCAGATCCGGGCCTACCAGGCGGGGGAGATCGTACCCGGAGGCCAGGTGCTGGATGCGGTGCAGCAGGGCACCGTGGAGGCCGGGCACACCTACGGCCCTTTCTATGTGGGCAAAAACCCCACCCTGGCCTTTGATGGCGGCGTGCCCTTTGGCATGACCTACCGGCAGCACAACGCCTGGATGCGCTATGGCGGTGGCCTGGAGCTTCTCCGCGCCGTGTATGCGGATTTCGGGGTGGTCCAGTTCCCCGGGGGGAACACCGGGGCCCAGATGGGGGGATGGTTCCGCAAGGAGATCCGGACCTTGGCGGACCTCAAGGGCCTGCGCATGCGCATCCCGGGGCTGGGCGGTCTGGTGATGGGCCGCCTCGGGGTGGTGCCCCAGACCTTGGCCGCTGGGGATATCTACCCGGCCCTGGAGCGGGGTACCATAGACGCCACCGAGTTTTCTGGGCCCTATGACGACGAGAAGCTGGGCTTTTACAAGGTGGCCCGCTACTACTACTACCCCTCCTTCTGGGAGCCCAGCGCCCAGCTTTCCTTCCTGGTTTCGCAAAAGGAGTGGCAGAAGCTTCCCAAGGAGTTCCAGGAGGCCTTCCAGGTGGCGGCGGCCGAGGTCAACCTCACCATGATGGCCAAGTACGATGCCCAAAACCCGCCGGCCCTATCCCGCCTCCTCAAGGCGGGGGTGCGTTTGCGCCGCTGGCCCCTGGAGATTATGAAGAAGGCCCTCCAGGAAACCCAAGCCCTCTACGAGGAGCAGGCGGCCAAGGACGCCACCTACCGCAAGGTGTACGCCGCCTACTGGGCCTTCAGGAATGAGCAGTACCGCTGGTTTGCCGTGGCGGAGCTGGGTTACGAGAGCTTCGCCTTCCCCACGGTGTAGGACCGCTCTAACCTGAGGGGCTGGGCTCTCCTGGGGCGGAGGAAGGCAAGCTAGTCCAGTTTCTCCAGCCGCACCGCGCTCACCTTGTACTCGGGGATGCGGCTTATGGGGTCCAGGGCGTCTAGGGTGAGGCGGTTGGCGGGGGCCTCGGCGAAGTGGAAGGGCGCATAGACCACCCCTTCGGGGGTGCGCTCCGTAACCCAGGCCCGGGCCCGGATCCGGCCCCGGCGGCTCACCACCTGGATGATCTCCCCATCCTGGATGCCAAGCCTTTCCGCATCCTTGGGGTTTACCTCCACCTTGAGCTCCGGGTAGGCCTCCTGGAGGCGGCTATTGCGGCTTAGGGTGCCCCCGTGCCAGTGATAAAGCACCCGGCCGGTGGAGAGGACAAGGGGGTACTCCGGTGAGGGGGTCTCCGCCGGGGGAGTGAAGTCCACGGGGATGAAGCGGGCCTTTCCCGAGGGGGTGTTGAAGCGCGCTTGAAAGAGCACGGCCTCCCCAGGGTGGTCCTCCTCGGGACAGGGCCAGCGGACCCCTTCCCTTTCTAGGCGGGGATAGGTGATCCCGCCTAGCATCTCAGGGATGGCTTGGCGCACCTCTTCCCAGATGGCCTCCGGGCCTGAATAGAGGGTCCAGGGCCGGCCCAGGGCCTGGGCCAGCCGCTTCCCCAGCTCCTGGATGATCCACCAGTCGGGCCTGGCCTCCCCGGGAGGTTCTAGGATTTTCCGTACCCGTTGCACCCGGCGGTCGGTGTTGGTAAAGGTCCCCTCCTTTTCCAGGAAGCTGGCTGCGGGTAGGACCACGTGGGCGAAGGGGGTGGTTTCGTTTTCCAGAATGTCCTGGACCACGAGAAAGGGTAGGGCTTCCAGCTTGGCCTTCAGGTGATCCTGGTAGGGCTCGCTGGTCACGGGGTCCTCGCCGATCAGGTAGATGGCCTCCACCTGGGGGATGGCTTGGAAGACCTCGGTCATGCGCAGACCGGGCTGGGGATTGAGCCCCACCCCCCAGAGGCCCTCAAAGCGCCTTCGGGCCCCTTGGTCTGCCACCCTCAAATACCCGGGGAACACGTCGGGCAGCCCCCCCATGTCCCCAGCCCCTTGCACGTTGTTCTGGCCCCTTAAGGGGTTCAGGCCGGCTCCCTCCTTGCCCACCTTGCCGGTGAGGAGGGCCAAGTTCACCAGGGCCTGGACGGTGGCCGTGCCCTTGGTGTGTTGGGTGAGGCCCATGGCCCAATAGGCCCCAGCCCTTTCCGTGGTGGCGTAGAGCCTGGCGGCGAGGGCGATGTTCTCCCTTTTCACCCCCGTGATGCGCTCGGCCTCCTCGAGGGTATAGCCCTCCACGGAGGCCCGCCACTCAGCAAACCCCTCCGTGCGCTCCTCCACGTAGCCTTGGTCCCAGAGCCCTTCCTCCAGGATGTACCGGGCCATGGCGTTGAAAAGGAAGAGGTCCGTGCCCGGATGGGGCCTTAGCCAGAGGGTGGCGGCCTCGGCCATGCCCGTGTACCGGGGGTCCACCACGATGAGCCTGGCCCCTTGCCGGACCCTTTTTTTGATCATGGCCCCGATCACCGGATGGGTTTCCGTGGTGTTGGAGCCCACCACCAAGAAGAGATCCGTTTTCCAGATGTCCTCTATGGGATTGGTCATGCTGGCCCCGCCCAGGGAGCGGGAAAGGGCGGCGGTGGAGGAGGAGTGGCAAAGACGGGAGCAGTGGTCCACGTGGTTGGTGCCCAGGAGAACCCGGGCCAGCTTCTGGGCCAGGTAGACCTCCTCGTTGGTGGTCTTGGCGGAGGGGAAAACCGCCAGGGCTTCCGGCCCCCGCCTCCTCAGCACCGCTAAGAGGCGGCTGGCGACAAAGTCCAAGGCCTCCTCCCAGCTCACCCGGCGGAAGGGCTCCCTACGGCTTTCCCGCACCTGGGGATAGAGGAGGCGCTTTTCCGAGAAGGGGAAGTCCAGGCCGAAGCGGCCCTTCACACAGAGGGCCCCGTGGTTGGGGGGGATGTCGGGAGCCAGCACCTGGACGATGCGGCCCTCCTTCACCGTGGGTTCCACCTGGCAACCCACGCCGCAATAGGGGCAGGTGGTGCGCATCTCACACCTCCAGGCCTAGGGGCCTTAGGGCCCCTGTGGGGCATACCTGAACACAGTTGCCGCAGAAGACGCACGGGGTCTCGGGAAGGGGCCGGTCCAGGGGGGTGGTGGGGTGGGCGAGGAGGCCCCGGTCCTCCAGGGTCAGGGCGTAGACCCCCATGATCCCATCCCCACAGGCGTCCACACAACGGCGGCAGTTCACGCACTTGGCGTAGTCCCTAAGGAAGAAGGGATTGTCCCGGATGGGCGCCCTTCCCTTCCTTACGGTCAGGGCACCCCAGCGCCCGGGGTCGGCCCCATAGGACGCGAGGAGGTCTTGAAGCTCCGGGGCCAGGCTGAGGTCCGTGGTGAGGGCAAGCCATTCCAAAAGGGTCTTGCGAAGGGTGCGAAGCGCATCGGTATCCGTCCATACCTCCATGCCCTCTCGGGCGGGGGTGGCGCAGGCGGGAAGAAGGCGTCCGTCCACCTCCACCAGGCAAAGCCGGCAGAGGCCCTGGGTTTCCGTGTGGGGATGGTGGCAGAGGGTGGGAACGTCTACCACATCCAAGAGGAGGCTTCCCTCCTGGGCCTCCACGGGTTGTCCATTCACCTTAAGCCGCACCTTCCACCTCCAAAAGGCTTGCGTAGGCCCAGTAGGCGGATTGGCCCAGGCCGCAAAGGCTTCCCTTCAAGGTCTGGGCCAGGTCTTGCAGCAAAGCCTTGCTCCGTTCCCGCCGCCGCACCATCTCCACCTGTACCGCCGTGCCCAAGGGGCAAGGGAAGCACTTGCCGCAGGATTCCTCCCGGCAGAACTGGGCCAGGCCCAAACGGACTTCCCATAGGTCCACCTCCCTCCCGAAGGCCACCACGGCCCCAGCCCCCAGAGGAAGCCTTTCCCGATAGCGCAGGGGAAAGGCCAGGTCTTTGGTGAAAACCCCGGCGGCCCCGCCCAGGAGTACCGCTTGGATTTCCCCTAACTCCGCCCCGGCCCGCCTTAGGGCTTCCCCTAAAGGCGTTCCCAGGGGAAGCTCATAGAGCCCGGGCCTGGCCACGTCCCCGCTAATGGAGAAGAGTTTGGGCTCCCTTTGTCGCCAGGCCCTGGGGCCTTCCTTCAGGATCACGGGAAGGCTGGCCAGGGTTTCCACGTTCTGCACCAGGGTGGGCCTTCCCCATAGGCCCTTCTCCACGGGGAAAGGGGGCTTTAGGCGGGGTTCGGCCCTTTTCCCCTCCATGGACTCCAGGAGGGCGGTTTCCTCGCCGCAGATGTAGAGGCCCCCGCTGCGGAAGACCTCGGTGGGAACGGGGAGGAGACCGGCTTCCTTCAGTTCGGCCACGGCCTTTTCCAGGCCCAG
>NZ_CALLUR010000140.1:0-24836 GCF_938010445.1 uncultured Thermus sp. | reverse complement strand
CCCCATGGGCCCCGCCACCAGGGCCCGGGTGGCCAAGCCCACGAAAAGACCCGTCTCCACCACCCCCGGAATCTCCAGAAGGGCCCTATGGAGGCCCCCAGGGTCCCCGATGGGACCAAAGCGCACATCGGCGATCAAGTGCCCCCCGTCGGTAAAGTAAAACTCATCCCCCTCCATCCTGAGCTCCGGCTCCCCGCCCAGGGCGCGGATGGCCTTCAAGGTGGCCAGATGGCCAAAGGGCACGATCTCCACCGGCACCACCCCCCGGCCCAGCACGGGCACCTTCTTGGTGTGGTCGGCGATCACGATAAACTCCTTGGCGTTGCTCTCCACAATCTTCTCCCGCAAGAGAGCCCCGCCCAGGCCCTTGATCAGGGAAAGGTCCGGGGCGATCTCATCGGCCCCGTCTATGGCCAGGTCCACCCCTTCTGGCGGCAGCTCCACCACGCGAATCCCTTCCCGCAGGGCCAGGTCCTTAGTGGCCTCCGAGGTGGGAACCCCTACCACTTCCCTAAGCTCCCCCTCCCTAAGCCGCCGGGCCAGCTCCAAAACGGCATACCGGGCCGTGGACCCCGTGCCCAGGCCCACCACCATGCCATCTTGGACATAGGCCACCGCGGCGTGGGCCGCCTCCTTCTTATAGGATTCCAAGGGTCTTTCCATGGCTAAAACCCCCGCAACCTCCGCAAGGCCTCGGCCACTTCCTCGGCGTGCCCCTCCGGGGAGACCTTTTTCCACACCTTGGCGATGCGCCCTTCGGGGTCTATCAGGAAGGTCTGGCGCAACACCCCTTCGTACTCCTTGCCATAAAGGTTCTTTTTCCCCCAGGCCCCATAGGCCAGGATGGCTTGCCGCTCGGGGTCAGCAAGAAGGGGAAAGTTCAGACCGTACTTCTCGGCAAAACGCCTGTGGCTTTCCACATCGTCCGCAGAAACCCCTAGGACCACGGCTCCCAGTTCCTGCAAATCCCCCATACGGTCGCGGAAGCCGCAGGCCTCCTTGGTGCACCCGGGGGTATCGTCCTTGGGATAGAAGTAGAGAACCACCCACCTCCCCCGGTAATCGGAAAGCCGGTGAATCCGCCCCTCTTGGTCCGGCAGGGCGAAGTCGGGCGCCACGGTTCCGAGCTCCATGAGGGCATCTTACCCTAACCCCCCCGGCCGCCAATAAGGGGGCGCTAAAGTTTATAGCCGAAGCGGCGGAGGAGGTCCTTGCGCCAAGCCACCTCGGCCTCGTCCTCCACCCCCAGGGGTTTGAAGCCATCCATAACCCCCAGGATGGCCCTCTGCTCCCCCTCCTCCGCCACCACCACCTGGAGGGGGTTGGCGGTGGCGGCAAAGATGCGCACCACCTCAGGGCAAGCCTTCACCGCGTGGAGCACGTTGATGGGATAAAACCCCTCACCCAGCACGATGAGGAAGGTGTGCCCTGCCGCCAGGTTGAGGATATTCCGCACCGCCAGCTGGGTGAGCTCGGGATCCGTGCCGGAACGCCGCACCAGGCGCTTGCCGCTGGCCTCGGAGAAGGCAAGGCCGAACTTGATACCCGGCACGGCGGTCACCAAGGCCTCGTGGAGGTCCTCCACCGTCTTGATGAAGTGGGCTTGGCCCAGGATGACGTTCAGGTTCTCCGGCTTCTCAATGGGAATGAGCTTGAGTTCCATGCCCCTATTTTATCCGTGGCCCAAGACCCAACCCCAGGGGGTCCGAAGGGTGTAGCATGGGTCCCATGGATGTTCTGGAAAAGGCCGTAGGGGGAGAGAGGCTTACCGAAAGCGAGGTGCTCTCCCTTTTTGACCTTCCCCTACCTGAGCTGGCCGCCGCCGCTCACGAGGTGCGCCTTCAGAAAACCCATCCAGAGGTGGTGACCTTTCTCATAGACCGCAACATCAACTACACCAACGTCTGCACGGTGGGTTGCGCCTTTTGCGCCTTTTACCGCACCCGGCGGCAGAAGGATGCCTACACCCTCACCTACGAAGCCATCGCCGAGAAGGTAGAGGAACTCTACCAGGTGGGGGGGAGGCGCATCCTGATGCAAGGGGGGGTGAACCCCGAGCTTCCCTTGGAGTGGTACCTGGACCTTCTCCGCTACCTCAAGAACCGCTTCCCCGACCTGCGCATCGACGCCTTCAGCCCCGAGGAGATCCTGGGCTTGGAAAGGCTCACCGGGCTTCGGGCCGAGGTTATCTTGGAAAGGCTCATGGAAGCGGGGCTGGATGGGATGCCGGGGGCCGGGGCGGAGATCCTGGTGGACGAGGTGCGGCAAAAGGCCGCTCCCGCCCGCATCAAGACCGCGGACTGGTACCGCATCGTGGATGCCGCCCAGGCCTTGGGGCTTTACACCCTGGCCAGCATGGTGATCGGCTTTGGGGAAGGGCCAAGGGAGCGCACCGCCCACCTGCTGGGCCTAAGGGCCCAGCAGGACAAGGCCCGGGAAAAGTACCAAAACGGCTTTGCCGCCTTTGCCCTTTGGACCTTGCAGGTGGAGCACACCCGGCTTAAGGGCAAGGCCCCGGGGGCCACCGCCCACGAGTACCTGAAAACCCTGGCCATCGCCCGGCTCACCCTGGACAACTTCGCCCACCTCCAAGCCTCCTGGCCCACCCTGGGGTTCAAGGTGGCCCAGGCCGCCCTTTACTACGGGGCCGACGATTTTGGCAGCACCATGCTGGAGGAAAACGTGGTCTCGGCGGCCGGGGGGCACGGGCGTACCCACGCCACGGTGCGGGAAATAGTGCGCCAGATCGTGGATGCGGGTTTCAGGCCTGCGGAGCGGGATCCCCTCTACCGCATCCTGCGGTATCCAGACCCCAAGGCCCTCCTGGAAGAGGGCCTGGAGCTCCCCTTGGCCTAAGCGGGTTCCTTTTGCAAAAGCCCTTGGCGGATCTCCTCGAGGAGAGGGGCCAGGGGCCGGCCTCCCTCCAGGGCCCGCACCAAGGCGCTTCCCACCACCACTCCATCGGCCACCGCCGCCTGGGCTGCGGTTTCCCTTCCCGAAACCCCAAAGCCCACCGCCACGGGCAAGGAGGTCCTGGCCTTGATGCGCCGCACCAGGTCCCGCACCTCCTCGGGCAGGCGCTCCCGCTCCCCGGTGACCCCGGTGACGGAGACCGCGTAGATGAAGCCCGTGGCGTAGCCCACCACGGTTTCCACCCGCCGGTCCGTGGAGGTGGGGGCCAGGAGAAACACCGTTTCCAAGCCGATCTCCTGGGCCAGGCGCACCAGGGCCGGGTCCTCGTCCGGGGGGAGGTCCGGCAGGATGACCCCCGTGGCCCCCGCCTGCTTGAAAAGGCTAAAAAACCGTTCCGGACCCCAGGCTAAGACGGGGTTCAGGTAGGTCATGAGGAAAAGGGGCCTTTCCGTGAGGGCCCGCACCTCCCGGAAGAGTTCCAGAACCCCTTGGACGCTCATCCCCTTCCTTAAGGCCTCCTCGCTGGCCCTTTGGATCACCGGACCATCCCCCAAGGGATCGGAGTAGGGCAGGCCGATCTCCAAGAGGTCGGCATAGGGCAACACCTCCTTCACCGCCTGCAAGAACCCTTCCCGGCTGGGAAAGCCTGCGGTAAGGTAAGGGATCAAAGCGGCCCGCCCCTCGGCCTTGGCCCGGGCAAAGGCTTCCCGCGTGGTCATAGCTCCCCTCCCAGAAGGCGCATCACCTCGGTCACGTCCTTGTCCCCCCGGCCCGAAAGGTTGATGACCACGATCTGGTCCCTATCCATCTCCGGCACCACTTTGGCCGCGTGGGCGATGGCATGGGCGGACTCCAAGGCAGGGATGATCCCCTCCAGGCGGGCCAGGAGTTTGAACCCCTCGAGGGCCTCCTCGTCCGTCACTCCGGCGTACTCGGCGATGCCCTGGTCGGCGTAGTAGCTGTGCTCGGGCCCCACTCCTGGGTAATCCAGCCCCGCAGAAACCGAGTGGGCCGGGGTGATCTGGCCGTCGTGGTCGTAAAGGAGGTACATGTAGCTCCCGTGCAACACCCCCCGCTTCCCCGCCCCGATGCTGGCGGCGTGCCTACCGCTGGAAAGCCCTTCCCCGGCAGCCTCCACCCCGATGAGCCGGGGACGCTCCTTCGGCGGTAAATAAGCGAAGGGGGCAAAAAGGCCAATGGCGTTGGACCCCCCACCCACGGCGGCGATGAGGGCATCGGGGTAGCGGCCGAACATCCTCAGGCTCTCTTCCTTCACCTCCTCCCCGATGACGCTTTGGAACTCCCGCACCATCATGGGGTAGGGGTGGGGGCCCACCACCGAGCCCAGGATGTAGAAGGTGGTGCGCACATGGGTGAGCCAGTCGCGGATGGCCTCGTTGGTGGCGTCCTTAAGGGTGCGGCTTCCCGCCGCCACCGGGCGCACCTCGGCCCCCAGAAGCTTCATGCGGAACACGTTTAGGGCCTGGCGCCGTACGTCCTCCTCCCCCATATAGACCACGCATTCCAAGCCGAAAAGGGCCGCCACCGTGGCCACGGAAACCCCGTGCTGCCCGGCCCCGGTTTCCGCTATCACCCGCCTTTTGCCCATGCGCCGGGCCAGGAGGGCCTGGCCCAGGGTGTTGTTGATCTTGTGGGCCCCGGTGTGCAGGAGGTCCTCCCGCTTTAGGTACACCTGGGCCCCGCCCCAGTATTGGGAAAGCCTCTTGGCGTGGTAAAGGGGGGTAGGCCGGCCGGCAAAGGTCCTGAGGTAGTGCTCCAGCTCCGCCAAAAAAGCGGGGTCCTTCTTGGCCTCCTTGTAGGCGGCCTCCACCTCCTCGAGGGCCGGAACCAGGGTTTCGGGAACGTACCTTCCTCCATAGGGACCAAACCGTCCCCGCTCATCCGGTAAAGGAAAATCAGGCAACCTCAACATCTCCACTCCAGAAAGGGGCCACCAAGCCCCAAAAGCCCATCCATCCTACAAGCCGCTGGCCCAAGAGGCCAAGTACGGGCTTCGCCCGTGACCAAGGCCTATAGCGGCCATGCCGCCACTTGTAGGCCAAGGGGGTGCGAACCCCGCATAGGCTTAGGGTAGACCCCTTTGGCCCAAAGGGCAAGGGGACGGAGTAAACTCTGGAGGATGGAGATCCCCGTTTTGGACAAGGGCTTCGTCCGCCTGGTGGAGGCGATGGGGAACGACGCCGCCATCGTCCAGGCGGCCAGGGTTTCCTACGGCCCGGGCACCAAGACCCTGCGGGAGGATGCCGCCCTCATCGACTACCTCATGCGCCACCGCCACACCAGCCCCTTTGAGATGGTGGAGTTCAAGTTCCACGTCAAGGCCCCCATCTTCGTGGTGCGCCAGTGGTTCCGCCACCGCACCGCCAGCGTCAACGAGATCTCTGGGCGCTACTCCGTGTTGCAGGAGGAGTTCTACGAGCCCAAGGCCTGGCGCCACCAGGCCAGGCGGAATAAGCAGGGCTCGGAAGGGGCTTTCACCGACGAGGAAGCCTCCCGCCTTCTAAAGAGGGTGGAGAGGGAGGCCTACCAGGCCTACCAGACCCTCCTGGAAAAGGGCATCGCCCGGGAGATGGCCCGGATGGTCCTCCCCTTAAACCTGTACACGGAGTTTTACTGGAAGCAGGACCTGCACAACCTCTTCCACTTCCTGGCCCTCCGCCTAGATCCCCATGCCCAGTGGGAGATCCGGCAGTACGCCAAGGCCATCGCGGAGATCGTCAAGGCCCACGTGCCCCTGGCCTGGGGGAGTTTTGAGGAACACGTGCTAAAGGGAGCCCATCTCTCCCAGACGGAGCTTAGGGCCTTACGGGGGCTTCTCACCCCCGAGCTTTACGAGAAGGCCCTACGGGAGCTGGGGCTTTCCGGGAGTCGGGTGGAAGAGGCCTTAAGCAAGCTCTTCCCCCCGGAACCCACCTAGGCCAAGAGGGCCTCCCGGCCTTTCCCTGTGCGCGCCTCTATTAGCCGGTAGAGTTCCTCCTCCGTGAGGGTGGGCACCCCCAAGGCCCTCGCCTTTTCCAGCTTGCTCCCTGGGGCCTCCCCCACCACCAGGTAGCTGGTTTTGCGGCTCACGGAATCCGTCACCTTGGCCCCTAAGCGCCTCAAGAGGGCCTTCACCTCCTCCCGGGGGCGGGAAAGCTCCCCGGTGATGACGAAGGTGAGGCCCTTTAGGGCCTCCCCGCCCCGTTCCTTGGCCTCCATCTCCACCCCGGCCTCCTTCAGGCGCCTCACCAGGTCCCGGAAGGCGGGGTCCTGCAGGGTTTCGTAAATGCCCCGGGCGGTGAGCTCCCCCACCTCCTCCACCTGGAGGAGTTCCTCCGGTGTGGCCTCGAGGAGCCGGTCCATGGTACCGAAGCGGGCTGCCAGGTTGCGGGCCAACACCTCCCCCACCCCCGGCAGGCCCAAGGCGTAGAGGAGGCGCTCCAGACCCCGGCCCTTGCTCTCCTCAATCTGGCGGAGGAGGTTCCCTGCGCTCTTCTTCCCCATGCGTTCCAGGCCCACCAGGTCCTCCTCCCTAAGCCGGTACAGATCAGCCACATCCTTCACCAATCCCGCTTCTAGGAGCTTCTCAATGAGCTTTTCCCCCAGGCCCCCGATGTCCATGGCCTTGCGGGAGGCGTAGTGGCGGATGGCCTCAAAGCGCTTGGCGGGGCACAAGGGGTTGGGACAGCGGTGGACCTTGCCCTCCTTCAGCAAACGATGGCCGCACTCGGGGCAGGTTTCTGGCCAGCGGATGGGCTTCTCCTCCCCCGTCCTCCTCTCCTTCAGGACCCTCAGGACCTCGGGGATCACCCCCCCCGCCTTGTGCACCAAGACCCAGTCCCCGATGCGCACGTCCAGCTCTTCAATGTAACTTTCGTTATGGAGGGTAACCCGGCTCACCTCGCTCCCCTCTAGCAAAACCGGCTCCAAGACGCCCACCGGCGTGACCCTACCCGTGCGCCCCACCTGGAAGACCACCTGCAGCAAGCGGGTTTCCTTCTCTTCTGCGGGGAACTTGTAGGCGATGGCAAACCGCGGGGCCCGGGCGGTGTAGCCCAGCTCCCGCCAGAGGGAAAGGTCATCCAGTTTCACCACCACCCCATCCGCCTCAAAGGGTAGGCTCCGCCGCTCCCGCAACCAGGCCTGGTAAACCCTCTCCACCCCCTCTACACCTTGGACCCGGGTGAAGCCGTGCTCCACGGGGAAGCCCTTCTCCTTTAGCCAATGGAGAAGCGCAAACTGGGTTTTGCTCCCGCTTTCCTCCAGGCCAAGCCCCAGGGCGTAGAAGGTGGCCCTAAGGCCCCTCTTGGCGGTGATCCGGGGATCCTTCTGCCTAAGGGAGCCGGCGGCGGCGTTCCGGGGGTTTTTGAAGATCCGCTCCCCCTTTTCTTCCAGCTCCTCGTTCAGGCGCAGGAAGGCCTCTATGGGCAGGTACACCTCCCCCCGGACCTCGAGGCGCTCCGGCACCCCCTTAAGCCTCCGGGGAATGGTGGGAATGGTGAGGAGGTTCTGGGTCACCTCCTCCCCCGTCTCCCCATCCCCCCGGGTGGCCCCATAGACCAAAACCCCTTCCTCGTAGTAGAGGTTCACGGAAAGCCCGTCCACCTTGTGCTCCACCGTGTAGACGAAAGGCCCCTTCCTTCCCAAGGCCCGCTCCACCCGCTCCTCAAAGGCCCGGACCTCCTCCAGGGTGAAGGCGTTATCCAGGGAGTACATGCGGCTTGGGTGGCGGATGGGGCGGAAGGTGGCCTCCAGATAACCCAACGGCTGACCAAAGGGTTTCGCCCCCACCTGCTCCGTGGGGGAGTCGGGGCTTTTGAGCTCAGGAAAGCGCTCCTCCAGCTCCTTCAGCTCCCTAAGAAGCCGGTCGTACTCGGCATCGGAGATCTCGGGGGAGTCCAGGACGTAGTAGCGGTAGTTGTGGTAGCGGATCAGGTCCCGTAGCTCATTGATGCGCTTGCGGGCTTCCTCCAGGGTCATGCCTTGAGTTTACCCAACCCGGTATAATGCCCTACGGCGAAACGCCGTAGGAGGTGGCAGATGAAACGTATCGTAACCCTTTTGGCAGTATTGGCCCTAGGCCTGAGCCTGGCCCAAGTCCGCGTGGGCATCGCCTTTGACGCTGGGGGTAAGTTTGACCGCTCCTTCAACCAGTCCGCCTGGGAAGGGGCGCAGAAGGCGGCCAAGGATCTCGGAGTTAGGGTCTTTGACTTTGAGCCCGCCGACCCCTCCCAGGTGGGCCAGGGCATCCGCACCTTCGCCGAGGAGGGCTTTGACCTGGTGATCGGGGTGGGCTTCGCCAACGAGCCGGCCATCACCGCCACCGCCAAGGAGTTCCCCAAGGTGAACTTCGCGGTGATTGACGCCGTCCCCGGCGAGGGCAAACTGGCCAACGCCGTGGGCCTGGTCTTCCGGGAGCACGAGGGGAGCTTCCTGGTGGGCTACATCGCCGGCAAGATGACCCGCACCGGGGTGGTGGGCTTCATCGGCGGCATGGACATCCCCCTCATCCACAAGTTTGAGGCGGGCTTCCGCGCCGGGGCGGAGTACGCCTTCAAGGAGGACAAGATCCAGGGCAAGGTCCTGGTGGGCTATGTGGGCAACACCCCCGCCGCCTGGAACGACCCCGCCAAGGCCAAGGAGATCGCCGCCAGCCAGGTGCGCCAGGGGGCGGACATCATCTACGCCGCCGCCGGTGGCTCGGGCCTGGGCCTCATCGACTACGTGAAGCAGGCCAAGTGCCTCAAGGAGGGCGGGGCCATCCGCTTTGTGCGCAAGGCCGACCCCTACGCCAAGGTGCCCAAGTACGCCGATTACACCAAGACCTGTGGCACCGACGGCACCAAGGCCACGCCCCTCTTCTTCATCGGGGTGGACGCCAACCAGAACTACCTGGGGGACACCGACAATAACCCCAGCACCCTGAACCACGGCCTCACCTCCATGCTGAAGCGGGTGGACGTGGCCACCTACGAGGTCATCAAGAGCGTGGTGCAGAAGGCCTTTAAGGGCGGGGTGCGGGAGTTCGGCCTGGCCAACAACGGGGTGGGGTACGCCCTGGACGAGTACAACAAGGCCCTGATCCCGGCCGCCGTGGTCAGCAAGCTGGAGGTCTTGAAGCAGCAGATCATCAAGGGCCAGCTTAAGGTGCCCGAAAAACGCTAGAAAGGCGGGCTCAGCAAAAGGCCGGGAACCTCCCGGCCTTTTTGTATACTCCGGGCGTGGAGGTCGGCGGAACCACCTCAAAGGCCCTGGTCCTAAAGGACATCACCAAGCGCTTCCCCCTGGTCCTGGCCAACGATGGCATCAGCCTGGACCTGAACTGGGGCGAGGTCCTGGCCCTGGTGGGGGAAAACGGGGCGGGTAAATCCACCTTGATGAAGATCGTCTACGGCCTTCAGCCCCCGGACAAAGGGGAGATGTGGGTGGATGGCCAGCCCTACCGGCCCAAAAGCCCCCTGGACGCCATCGCCCACGGGATCGGCATGGTGCACCAGCACTTCATGCTGGTGGAACCCTTTACCGTGCTGGAAAACCTGGTGTTGGGCCTCGAGCCGGGAAGCCCCCTCTACCTCAACCTAGAGGAGGCCCGGAAGCGGGCCACCGCCCTCATGGCGGAACTGGGCTTCCAGGTGCCCCTGGACGAGCGCATTGAGAACCTTCCCGTGGGCCTGCAGCAACGGGTGGAGATCCTCAAGGCCCTTTACCGCCAGGCCAAGATCCTCATCCTGGACGAGCCCACCGCCGTCCTAACCCCCCAGGAGGCCGAGGAGCTTTTCCGCTTCCTGAGGGCCTACGTGGCCAAGGGGAACGCCGCCATCTTCATCAGCCACAAGCTGAAGGAGGTGCTTGCCGTGTCCGACCGGGTCACGGTGATCCGGGATGGAAAGGTGGTGGGCACCGTGGACACGCCCAAGACCTCCTTGGAGGAACTGGCCCGGATGATGGTGGGCCGGGAAGTGGTCTTGAGGGTGGAAAAGGGCCCCGCCAAGCCCGGGGAAGTGGTGCTGGAGGTGGAGGGCCTCGAGGCGCCCCCAAGGCTAAGGGGGGTAAGCTTCTCCGTGCGGGCTGGGGAGATCGTGGGCATCGCCGGGGTGGAGGGCAATGGCCAGACGGAGCTGGTGGAGGCCCTGGCGGGCCTGCGCAAGTACCGGGGCACGGTGCGCTACCTGGGCCACCCCCTTCCCCACCAGGCCCTACGGGTGCGGGAAGCGGGGGTGAGCCATATCCCGGAGGACCGGCTTGCCCGGGGTTTGGTCCTGGACTTTTCCGTCCGGGAAAACGCCATCCTGGGAGACCAGCGCCGCCCCCCCTTCCGGGGCTTCCTGGGCTTCCTGGACGGGAAGGCCATGGAACACCATGCCAGGGCCCTGGTGGAAACCTTTGATGTCCGCCCTCGCTCCACGGAACTCTCCGCCCGGCGCTTCTCCGGGGGAAACCAGCAAAAGATCGTGGTGGGTAGGGAGCTTTTGCGGGGGCCCCGCCTCCTCATCGCCGCCCAGCCCACCCGGGGCGTGGACGTGGGGGCCATAGAGTTCATCCACCAGCGCCTGGTAGAGGCCCGCGACCAGGGCCTGGCGGTGCTTTTGGTTTCCGCGGATCTTTCCGAGGTGATCAGCCTGTCGGACCGGATCCTGGTCATGTACGAGGGGCGGATCGTGGGCGAGCTCACCCCCGAGGAGGCCAGGGAAGAGCGCCTGGGCCTCTTGATGGCCGGCGTACCCGCCTAATCGCTCCGAAACTCCCCTTTGACCTGGCCTAGGACCACCACCTCCCCGGTCCTTAAGGCGTAGCGCACCCTTTCCCCCCGCACCAGGCCCTTCTCGTCCCGGCTCTCCACCCCACCAAAGAGGTAGGCGTACCCCTCCTTCTCCCTGAAAAGGGCCTTATCCGCCTTGGTGGTCCTTCCTCCTTGGGTAAACTCCACCCCCCCGAGAAGCCAGAGCCGATCCTCATCCAAGAGGTAACGGAGGGAGCCCGCCCTGCCCACAAGGGGCTTTTCCCCTTCTCGGCGTACCTCCAGGGGTCCTTCCAAAAGGGCCTCTCCGGTATCGTTTTGGTAGCGAAGTCTTTGCCCTGTTACCCGCACCTGCCCTTGGGCCACCTCCACCCTCCCCGGGGCCGGTTTTACCTCCAGCCGGCCCCCCTCCTCCAGGTAGCGGGCCTCCCCTCCAGAGAGGAAAAGCTCCTCCACCCCACCCCGCTCCACCACCGCCAGGGGCCCCCTAGCCTCCACCTCCTCCCCCAGGCGCACCGCCACCTCCTTTGGGTCAAAGAGGACCAGGCGCAGGTAGCGCGCCGCCTTCTCCTCGCTGGCCTTGCGTAAACGCATGAGGTAGGGTAGGCCATCCTGTTCCCAGTCCGGGTTAAAGGCCACCTCCACCTTCTGCCCCACCTCCAGGCCTTCCTCCACGGCGCTACCCGCATCCAGAAAAAAGGCCCGTCCCCCCACCTGCGCCCTCTCCTGGGAAAGGGCCTCGAGGTCCCCTACCCAGATATCCCCGTAATCGGCATAGAAAAGGCTCCCTTCCTCCCCGCTGACCCAGGCCACCACCCTCTTATCCTTGCGGACCAGTTCCACCTCCGGACGGTAGACTTCCTGGGCCAGCGTACAAAGGGCGAGCCCCAGAAAGAGGAAAGAAGCCCATCTCACCGCCTATTTCTCCGAAAGCTTACGAAACTCCTCCACCGGCAGTCGGAAGGCCTTGCCGTACACCCGCACCTGGTGGCGGTTGACATTGTGTTGCAGGGTGCTCCCCGAAAGCTTGAAGCCCTCCTTCTTGTTCTCGCTCACCGCCGGCCTCCCTAGGACGATGGCTTCCCCGGTGTTGTCGTCATAGTAAAGGCTATCCCCGGTGGTGACCAGATCCCCATCCTGCAGCCGCACCCCCCCGGTGGCGATGAGCTTCTTGGGGCCGGTGAGGCTTCGCACCTCCTTAGCCCGGATCACCAGGTCCCCATCCTTGCGCTTACGGGTGAGGACCACCTCCTTGGGATCGGTGAACACCGCCAGGCCCTTTTCCTCCTCGTAATAGACGAAACCCGCCCGGCCCTCCTGGTTGCCGCTTCGGAGAAGGGCATTTTCGCTGGTGGAGGTGTCCGTATCCACCTGGAAGGCCATGCGGCTGGCCTCCACCTCCACCGGGTCCTCCCCCGGTTTGGGCTCTTGGCGCATGCGGGCCGGGCCCAGAAGCTCCCCTTCCCCCGTCTTTTCCCGGTAGACCAGTAGGGGCCCCCTGGCCTCCACCCGGCCCCGGCGCACCACCACCCCGCCCTCAAAGCGGGCCTCCCGCTCCCCTTCCGCCTCCTGCATGGTCTTGCCCTTAGGAGCGGTAAGGGTGGCCTTGGGGGCCCGGATCTCCAGGTCCTTCACCCGGCCCCGCACCTCCCCTTCAAAGGTCCAGGGCCCATAGCGCAGGTCCCCGGAAAGCCTCCCGCCCTCCACCTGGATGACCCTAACCCCAGAAGCCGCCAAGGCCAAACCCAAAAGCCCAACCCAAAGCCACCTTTTCACGAGCTACCTCCCTCCACGGTACATGGGCCAAAGGCCCCCCCTGCGGGAAACTCAAACCGGGGGCGATCCGCCTCTATGTGCTCCAGAGCGAAATCCGCACGAAAGGCTTCCGCTTCCCCCCGGAGATTGGGGGCCTCAATCCTTACCCAAGGAGCGAAAAAACCCTCTTTTTGACGAATGAGCACCTCCCCCTTGCCCGGAGCGGAGAGGTCCAAGCGGTAGCATCCCCTTAAAATCTCTGCCCGCGCATACGGAGCCCGCAGGTTGTCCCCCGGTTCCACGGCCACCTCGGGGGCAAAGAGGCGGAGGTCCAACCGCTCCCCCACATGCCTTTCCCCTCTAAGACCCCCCCGGATGCGGAAAACCCCCCCTTCCTCCACCATTTCCTCCGCGGCAAACCGCCAGACCACGTCCTTTTCCTCAGGGAAAAGGAGGAACTCCACCCCTTCTAGACGCACGCCCCCCTGCGCCACCGGGGGCTTGGGGGAAGGCCGAAGAAGCCAAAGGAGTAAACCCAAGGCCACGGCCAGAACCACCCAGAAGCGAACCACCCTACCACCATACCCAAGGCCCCTTGAGAAAGATGACAAGGGCCCAAGGGGCGGTTTACCCCAAGACGTCCCGGGGGTTACCCCGCACCCGCAGGTTCACCCAGGTCTTGCGCAGGCGCAAAAGCGCCTTCAGGGGACGGTAAAGAGGGGAAAGGGGCAAGGTGTAGGCGGGAAACTGGACGCGCCGGCCTCCAAACCCCTCCTTGAAGCGCCATATCCCCTCGGCATGGCTCCCCTCTGGGGTTCTGGGCACGCCCCAAAGGTCGTAGATGCGGTAGCCACGGCCAATGGCGTGGCGGATGGCCGCCAGGTGCATGCCCATGGGAGCCTTGGCCTCGGGGTGAGCGCGGCTGCTTCCCCCATAGAGGTAATCCACCCTGCCGGCAAAGGCCACGAAAAGCCCTGCCGCCAAGGCCTCCCCATCCTTCCGGGCCAGGGCCAAGAAGGCCTCCCCATAGGGCTGGTTCATCTCCCTAAGTACTGCCCGGTAGTAGGCCTCCGCATGTTGCAAAAGCTTGGCCCGGCGGTTGGTCTCCTCAAAGAGGCGGAAGAACTCCGGGAAAGCCTCCTCCCCCTCCACGCCAAGCTCCGTGCGCTTCAGGGCCAGACGGGCGTTGCGGCGGTGCATCTCCTTCATGCCCTTAAGAAGGGCCTCCTCCCCCTGGGTGAGGTCCAGCCAAAGGGAGTAGGCGGGCTGGATGGGCTCTTCCGGTAGCAGGCCGGGAAAACCGGGGGCTGGCTCCTCCGCAGGAAGCCCGGCCTCGGGCTCGAGGACCAGATGCGTCCCCCGCACCCCCTGGGCCAGGGCCTGGGCCACCCGGGGCAGATCCGAAAGGCCAAGGAGGGCTGGCCCCCTGGGGGCGTAGGCCAGGCGTAGCCCCCCAGGCAAGGGCCTTAGGAGGACCTGAGCCGCCCCTAAGGGCCCTTCCTCTCCGTATACCGCCAGGCGCTTAGGCACCCAGCCGGAAAGCCGCTTCACCTCGCCCCAGCCCCAGGACTGCAAGGCGCTGGTGATGGGAAAGCCGGAAACCAGCCGGTTCCAGGCCTCGGGATCGGTGATCTCTACCAGGTCCCCCACCCCTTAAGCGTACAGGGCCTGGGCCAGTTCTTCCAAAAGACCGTTGCCCTCCAGGGGAAGCCGCTTCTCCTTCAGGTAGGCCTCCAGGTGGGAAGCCAGGCGGGGATCCTGCACCCGGGCCGCCCGCTCCTTTAGGGGCAGCAAAGGCCAGCCATAGGCCAGATGCCCTAGAAGGTCGTAGAGGTCGTACTCCCCGGGAAGGATGCGCCTCACAAGGGCCTCCGTCCAACCCTTCGCCAGGAGGTTTTGCAGGAGGGCCCGGCGGCTTGCCGTCTTGCGCCAGAGGACCTTAAAGCGGTCCTCCTCCGGAAGGGCACGGCGCAGATGGCTTCCCACCTCCTCGAGGGTCTTCGCCCGTTCCCCTCCGGGCAACAGATACCCCTCCATGCTGAGAAGGCCTTCCACCGCGTCCTTGAGGCGCCGGCCCGAAACGGGCTTCTCCAGGAAGAGATCGGCTCCTAGGGCCCGGCTGGGCCCCTCCAGCTCCTTTCCGCCCCCGGTGAACATGATCACCGGTACCTTGGCCAAGCGCCGCACCGCCCGGATACGCCCAAGAAGGGTGAGGCCATCCATATCCGGCATCATGATGTCCAAAAGGATCAGGTCCGGGGTTTCCCTGCGCAGGTATTCCAGGGCGGCCTTGGCCGAATCCGCCAGCGCCACCTGGTGGCCTGCCCCGGAAAGCAGAAGTTCCAAAAGGTGCCGGATGCGGGGGTCATCGTCCACCACAAGAAGCCGCGCCACAAAGGCCATGCTAAGGGAGACGGCTTTCCCGCGTCTACGGGAAGGAGTACCATGGGGGGCATGAGGATCGCCTTCCAGGGCACGGAGGGAGCCTACAGCGAGGAAGCCCTGCTCAAGGGTTTCCCGGAATCCACCCCCCTTGGCTTTCCCACCTTCCACCAGGTCTTTGAGGCGGTGGAGGCTGGGGAGGCGGACTACGGGGTGGTGCCGGTGGAAAACACCACCGCAGGCAGCATCAACCAGACCTATGACCTTCTTTTGGAAAGCGACCTCCACGTGGTGGGGGAGATCATCCACCGGGTGGAGCACTGCCTTCTTGCCCCTAAGGGTACAGAGCTTAAAGACCTGAAGGCCGTAAAGAGCCACCCCCAGGCCCTGGCCCAATGCGACGGCTTCCTGGCCCGCATGCGCCTGACCCCCATTCCCGTATACGACACCGCCGGGGCAGCCCGGGCCTTAGCGGAACATCCCGAACCGGGCGTGGGGGCCATCGCCAGCCGGCGGGCCGCGGAGCTCTACGGCCTCGAGGTCCTGGCGGAAAACATCGAGGACTATCCCCACAACTACACCCGCTTCTTCATCATCGGGCGGGAGGAGGCTAAAAGGGGAGAAGGCCCCCACAAAACCAGCATTGTCTTTGCCGTGCGCCACAGGCCTGGGGGGCTTTTGGAGGCCCTCACCGTCTTCGCCGAAGCCGGGGTCAACCTTACCAAGCTGGAATCCCGGCCTAGGCGGGATAAGCCCTTCAGCTACCTCTTCTACCTGGACCTGGAGGGCCACCTCGAGGACCCCGGTCCCGCCCAGGCCCTCCTAGGCCTTCTCCGGCGGGCCGCTTTCCTAAAGGTGCTGGGCTCCTACCCCGCCCACCGCAACGGCGCCTAACCGGGGCGTACGTCCACCACCCGCTCCCCCGCGGCCTTTAGCCGGTCGGGAACCCCCTCCACATCCTCCCCCACCACCCGGAGGACCAGGCGCTGGTACCCATTCAAGTGGGCCGCGGTGGCGATGGAGACGATGTTGGCCGGGGGGACCGCCCGGGCCATCTGGGCCAGGGCCCCGGGCACGTCGGGGATGTCCACGGTGATGCGCAAGCCCCCCATCTTAAGCCCCAACACCTCAATGAAGGCCCTGAGGACATCGGTCACGGTGATGATGCCCACCAGCTTCTCCCCTTCCATCACCGGCAGGCCGCCGATCTTCTTCTCCTCCATCAGGAGGGCCGCCTTCTCCAAAGGCGCATCGGCCTCCACGGTGATGACGGGCTTGGCCATCACCTCCTGCACGGTGAGCTTGGAGAGGAGGTAGTTCATCTCCCAGACCGAAAGGGTGGTGGCCTTGGAGGGCATGGCGTCCTTGAGGTCCTTGTCGGTGACCAGGCCGATGAGTTTCCCATCCTTCACCACCGGCAGGCGGCGGAAGCCCTTATTTTTCAAAAGGTTAATGGCTTCCAGCACCGGGGTATCCGGGGCCACGGTGAGGGGGTCCTTGGTCATCCAGTCCCTGACCAGCATGGCTTCACCTCCGGCTTTCAGTCTACCCCGGGCCCACAAGAAAGATGTCCCCGCCCAGGGCTGGGCGGGGACAGGAAGGTCCCTCTAGCGCAGGTTGGCCCCTATGACCGTACGGGCCAGCCGGCCCCCGCCAAAGGCGTAAAAGTACTCTCCATCCAGGAAGATCCCCGTGCGGGCATCCAGGAGGAACTCCACCCCCAGGGAAAGGTGAAGCCCCACCTCCCCCGGGCCGGCAAAGCGCCCGGCAAGCCCCCCGCCAAAGTAGGGGCGTATACCCCTAAGGTCCCGGTCCAGCTGGCCCAGGTCCGGCTTAAAGAGGAGCTCCCCTGCCGCCAAGAAACTGGGCCCGGACGGTAGGGGGTTCATGTCCACAAAACCCCGGAAGGCCAGGTTGCGCTCCAAGGGCGCCTCCAGGCCCAGCCCTAGCCCTGCCGGGGGCAGGGAAAGCCGGAAGGAAACCGCCCGCTGGGCCAAAGCCCCGGTGCCTAAGGCCAGCAACGCCAAAACCAAGACGATCTTGCGCATAACCCACCTCCTTCCGGCATGCTACCCTTCCTTACGGCCAAGGGGAAGAGAGGCTTCTCTCACGCACCCTTCACCCTAAGGCCTTAGGCTTTCTCCTATGAAGCGGCTTTCCCTAGCAGCCCTCCTCCTGGCGTTCAGCGCCCTTCTCACCCCCATGCTGGCCCAGAACAAAAACGTGGCCACCCGGGTGGGCTTTGTGGACGCCGATGCCCTGGTGCAGGCCCACCCCGATTACAAAAAGGTCCAGGACCTCCAGGCCCAGGCCCGGAAGGAGCTGGGCCCAATAGAAGAAAAAATCAAGCCCCTGGAGGCCAAGATCCGCTCGGGGCAGGCCACGGCCAAAGAGCGCCAGGACTATGAGAACCTGGTCAAAACCTACCAGGACACGGTGAAGAAGTGGCAGGAGCGGCAGAACCCTGTGCTTAAACCCATCCTGGAAGATGTGGATAAGGCCATCGCCAAGGTGGCCAAGGCCCAGGGCTTTTCCGTGGTCATGAGCCGCCAGGTGGCGGCCCAGTCGGGCCTGGTGGTGTATGCCGACGACGACACCGACCTAACCGAAGCGGTAAAGAAGGAGCTGAAGCGCTAGCCCAAACCCCTCCCCCGGGGAAAGGTTTCCCCGGGGTTTTTCTTTTGGCTAGTCCATCTGGAGGTTATAATCCTTCCGATGGCCAAGCGGAAGCCGGCCAAGCCCAGCCGTAACCGCGACCTCGAGGCCCTGGGTATGTTGGCCCTGGGAGCGGGGGTCTTCTTCGCCGCTCCCCTCCTACCCCTACCCACGGGGGCCTTCGGCTCCTTCCTCCGGGAAGGCTTCTACCAGATGCTGGGCCTGCCCGCCTACCTCCTACCGCCAAGCCTTTTTCTCCTGGGAACCTTTCTCTTCAGGAACAAGCCCTTAAAACCCCTCCTTCGCCACCTCCTTTTCCTCTACCTCCTGGCCTTGGCCCTCCTTCCCCTCCTGGGACCCCTTTCGGGGCAGCTGGGGAAGGAGGCCCGGTCCCTTCTGGAAACCAAGGCCGGGGCCTTGGGCCTCCTCCTTCCCCTGATCCTGGCCTCCTTGGTCCTGGACCTCTGGCGGCGAAAGCCTCCCCTTCACCTTCTCCTCACCGGCCTGCACCTGGGGGTGGAGGGGGTGCGACGGGTCCGCTACCGGGTGAAGGCCCTTCTCCTCCAGCAAAGGATCGGCCTCCTCGCCCGCCTTTACCCTGAGCACACCGCCCTCAAGGCCCTGGCGCAGAACCTTTCCCCCGCGGAGCTTCCCGGGGTGGAGAAGGCCCTAAGGGCCTTCTTGGAGGAACGGGCCGCCGAGCTGAGGCGGCAGATGGAGGAGGACCAAAGGCCCCTGGAACCCCGGCTCCAATCCCTTCTCCAGGGCCTGAAGGCCCCTGTGCCTGGGGAGGGTCCCTTGCGGGATGCCTTGGAGGAGCGGCGGGCCGCCCTCCACCTCGAGGCCCAGGCCCTCCTCGCCCGCCTGAAGGCCCTCCACCCCATCCCCACCCCCAGGGCCACCGTGGGGGGACTGGTGCGGGGGCTAAGGCTTAGAGAGGAGCGCAAGGCCCGGTGGGAGGAGCTTGCTGGCCTGGTCCAGGACCTGGAGGCCCGCTTTGAGGAGCTTGCCTCCTGGCTATCCTTCCTCTCCCGCCATCCCGAGGCCCAGGCCGAGGGGCTAAGGGCCTTGCTCACGGGCAACCCCCCGCCCGTCCCCTCCTCCCCACCCCCTGCCCCCGAACCGGAACCCTTTGACCTGGACCTGGTCTTTCCCGAGCCCTCCCCGCCCCAAACTCCACCGGACCCGCCTTCCCCACCCCGTCCCCTTCCCCAAAGCACCGCCTTGGCCCTTCCCACCCCGGACCTCCTGGACCCCCCGGAGCCCAAGGGAACGGCCCGGGGTTTGGAGGAGGAGGTGGAAAGGCTCAAGCGCACCATCGCCGACACCCTCAAGCACTTTGGGGTCCAGGCGGAGGTGGTGGGCCACGCCCGCGGGCCCTCGGTGATCCGCTACGAGCTTCTACCTGCCCCTGGGGAAAAGATAAGCCGCATCCAGAGCCTGCAAAACGACCTGGCCCGGGCCCTGGCGGCAGGGGCGGTGCGCATAGAAGCCCCCATTCCGGGAAAGAACACCGTGGGCCTGGAGGTACCCAACCCCAAAAGGGAACTGGTGCGCTTTTCCGAAGCCGTCCTCTCCCCTGCCTTCCAAAACGCCAAGGCCCTTCTGCCCCTGGTCCTGGGCAAGAGCATTGAGGGGGAGATCTGGGTGCGGGACCTAGCCAAGATGCCCCACCTTCTCATCGCCGGCTCCACCGGCAGTGGCAAAAGCGTGGCCATCAACGTCCTCATCACCAGTCTCCTCTTCAAGCACCTACCCACCTCCTTGCGCTTTCTCCTCATAGACCCCAAGATGGTGGAGCTTACCCCCTACGAGGGCATCCCCCACCTGGTGCGCCCGGTGGTCACCAGCCCCGAGGAGGCCGCCTTGGTCCTCCAAGGAGCCGTGGCCCACATGGAACGGCGCTACCGCCTGCTCAGCGGGGTGGGGGCCCGCAACCTGGAGCAGTACAACGCCAAGATGGAAAAGGAGGGCGGGGAAACCCTGCCCTATTTGGTCATCGTGGTGGACGAGCTGGCCGACCTGATGATGACCGCCCCCAAGGAGGTGGAGGCGGCCATCCTGCGCCTGGCCCAGATGGCCCGGGCCACGGGGATGCACCTAATCCTGGCCACCCAGCGCCCCAGCGTGGACATCCTTACCTCCCTCATCAAGGTGAACATCCCCGCCCGCCTGGCCTTTGCCGTGTCCAGCGGCTTTGACTCCCGCACCATCCTGGACACCCAGGGGGCCGAGAAGCTGATCGGCCAGGGGGATGCCCTCTTTTACCAGCCCGGGCTGCCTAAGCCCGTGCGCCTGCAGGTGCCCTACCTTTCCGAGGAAGAGGTAGGGCGCCTGGCGGGTTTCTTAAGGGGGCAAAGCTTTGAGGACCGGTTTGCCGAAGCCTACGGCCAGGACTTTGAGCCCCCAAAGGGGCCGGAAGGGGCCGGGGTGGGCGAGGTGGACTTCTCCGATCCCTTGCTCAAGAAGGCGGCGGAGATCGTGGTAGAGGAAGGCTATGGCTCCGTAAGCCGCCTGCAGCGCCGGCTTTCCATCGGCCACGCCCGGGCGGGGAAGCTGATGGATGCCCTCGAGGCCATGGGCATCGTGGGCCCGCCCAAGGGCTCCAAGCCCCGGGAGGTCCTTATCAGCAAGGAACAGCTTAAGGACTTCTTCGGCTAGAGGTGTGCTATCATGGCCCTTTGTGGAAACGGTGCCGGGCGGGCGCTGGGTGGCGGAGATCTACGGTTGCGACCTGGATGTCTTGGAAAACCCCAAGATGGTGGAGGCGGCCCTCTTGGATGCGGTGATGCGCTTGGGGGCGCCCAGGGATGCGGCCCAGTCGGTGGTGTACAAGTTTCATCCCCAGGGTCTTTCCGCCGCCGTGGTCAGCCCGGTGGCGGCGGTGATGATCCACACCTGGCCGGAGGATAACGCCTCCGCCACCTTGGACCTCTACTTCTACCGGGATGGGGTGAACCCGGAGGAGGTCCTGAAGGGGCTTTCCCGGGCCTTCGGGGCCAAGGAGGAATCGGCCTTCCGGTACTGGCGGGGAACGGAACACGCCATCAGGCGGCGGGCCTTTGGCGGCCAACAAGGAGGATAGCTATGGACTACGGCATGTACTTCTTTGAGCACATCACCCCCTTTGAGACCATGGTGCGGCGCATGGAGCGGGTGATCGCCTCCGGCCGAACCAAGTACCAGGACTACTTCCTTTTTGAAACCCAGGGTTTTGGCAAGGTGCTGGTCCTGGACAAGGACGTCCAGAGCACCGAAAGGGATGAGTACGTCTACCACGAAACCCTGGTCCACCCGGCCATGCTCTCCCACCCCGAGCCCAAGGCCGTTCTGATCGTGGGAGGCGGGGAAGGGGCCACCTTGCGGGAGGTGCTCAAGCACCCCACCGTGGAACGGGCGGTGATGGTGGATATAGACGGGGAGCTGGTGGAGGTGGCCAAGCGCCACATGCCTGAATGGCACCAGGGGGCCTTTGAGGACCCCCGGGCGGTCCTGATCATTGACGACGCCCGGGCTTACCTGGAGCACACCCAGGACACGTACGACGTGGTCATCATCGATCTCACGGACCCCGTGGGGGAGGACAACCCCGCCCGGCTCCTCTATACGGTGGAGTTCTACCGGCTGGTGAAGGGCCACCTGAACCCCGGCGGGATCATGGGCATGCAGGCGGGCATGATCATGCTCACCCACCACCGGATCCATCCCGTGATCCACCGCACGGTGCGGGAGGCCTTCCGCTACGTGCGCAGCTACAAGAACCACATCCCCGGCTTCTTCCTGAACTTCGGCTTCCTCTTGGCCTCGGATGCCTTTGACCCCGCGGCCTTCTCCGAAGGGGTGATTGCGGCCCGCATCCGTGAGCGGAACCTGGCCCTACGCCACCTTTCCGCCCCTTACCTGGAGGCCATGTTCGTCCTGCCCAAGGACATCCAGGAGGCCATAGACCGGGAAACCCTGGTATCCACGGACCAAAACCCCTTCTACGTTACCCCCGAAGGAGAGGCCCGGCAGGCCCCCTACCGGGGCTAGGCGGACCTGCGGGGCCCTCTAGGGCTTCTCATCCGGGACGTGATAGAGTAAGCCCATGCAACGCGTTATCGTTCTCGTGGTGGTGGCCTTGGCCCTTGTGGGCCTGGGCTGGATCCTATGGGGTCCGAAGGGCAAGGCGGGTCTGGACCCCGCCCAAGGGGCTCGCTTTGCCCTAGGTTCCGAGGGGGCACCGGTAACAGTGGTGGATTTCTCCAACTACCTCTGTGGCCACTGCCAAAACCACGCCCTAAACGTTCTTCCCCGGCTTAAGGCCGAGTACATAGACACCGGCAAGGTGCGCTACCTCTTCCGTGACTTCCCCTTCCCGGGCCAGGCCAACGTGATCCGGGCCAGTGAGGCCGCCGCCTGCGCCGCCGACCAAGGGCGTTACTACGACTACCACGAGGTCCTCTTCCGGGCCGCCTCCAGCTGGGGCAACCTGGAAGGAAGCGTGTTGGACCGCTACCTGGTGGACCTAGCCGGGCAGATGGGCCTGGACGAGAACGCCTTCGCCCAGTGCCTGGCCTCCGGAAAGCACCGCCAGGGCGTCCTGGCCGACCAGAAACTGGCCACGGACCTGGGCCTCACCGGCACCCCCACCTTTTTCATTGCCGGGGAGAAGCGCACCGGCTTCCTGAGCTACGAGGAATGGAAGAACCTCCTGGACAAAGCCCTGGCCGAGAAGAAGTGAGGGGATAGGTGTAGAAACACGGAAAGGTAAAGCCCGCCGTCCCTTGATTTCTTTGCTACCCTGGAACCCATGGAAGCCCTTTGGGTGGCCACGGCCTTCGCCCTGGGCTTACTGACGAGCCGCCTGGGGCTTCCCCCCTTGGTGGGGTATTTGGCGGCGGGTTTTGCCCTTCACGGGCTGGGCCTGAGGGAGACGGAGTTTTTACACCATGCGGCCGAAATCGGGGTCCTCCTTTTGCTTTTCACCGTGGGATTAAAGCTCCGCTTCCAGGACCTGTTGGAGCCTCGGGTCCTGGTGGCCGGGGGACTCCACCTCTTAGTCTTTTCCCTCCTGGCCCTTCTCTTCCTGGGAAACCTTCCCCTGGCCATAGCCCTGGCCTTTTCCAGCACCGTGCTGGTGGTGAAGGTCCTGGAGGACAAAAAGGAGCTCACCACCTACCACGGCCGCCTCAGCGTAGGCATCCTGGTCCTTCAGGACCTGGTGGCCGTGGGCCTCATCACCCTCTACGGCGAAAACCGGATCAGCCCCTGGGCCGGCCTGATCCTCCTCCTGCCCCTAGGGCGGTCTGCCGTGGCCTGGCTATTGGAGAAAAGCGGCCACGACGAGCTCTTGGTGCTCTTCGGTCTGGGCCTAGCCCTCCTTGGGGGGGAGGGCTTCCGCCAGGTGGGCCTATCCCCGGAGCTGGGGGCCCTCCTGATGGGGGTCCTCCTGGCCGGCCATGAAAAGGGGGGGGAGATGGCCAAGGCCCTTTGGAGCCTGAAGGAGGCCTTCCTGGTGGCCTTCTTCCTGGACATAGGGCTAAGGGAGGGGCTACGGGGCGTGGAGGTGGGGCTGGTCCTGACCCTCCTCCTCCTCATCCTGGTCAAATCCCCTCTTTTTTTCGGCCTTTTTCTCCTCCTGGGGCTTCGGGCCCGCACCGCCTTCGTCAGCGGGATGTACCTGGGCAACTACTCCGAGTTCGCCCTAATCGTGGGCGTGGTCTTGGAACGAGCGGGCCTTCTGCCCCTTGGCCTTTCCACCCTCGCCCTGGCGGTGGCCGTTTCCATGGCCCTCTCCGCCCCCCTGGCCCGGTACAGCCATAGCCTCTACAAGCGCTGGGAATCCCGCCTCCTCCCCCTGGAGCGGAAAGTGGCCCACCCCGACCAGGAGCCCGAGCGCCTGGAAGGGGCCACGGTGCTCATCGTGGGCATGGGCCGCACCGGGGGGGCCGTCTACCGCATCCTGGAGGCTAAGGGGGAGCGCCCCGTGGGCCTGGACGCCGACCCCGAAAAGGTGGCCCGCCACCAGGCCAAGGGGCGGAAGGTCTTCTACGGGGACGCGGAGGACCCCGAGCTTTGGGAACGCCTGGACCTGGGGAACCTCAAGGCCGTGGTCTTGGCCCTACCGGACCTCGAGGCCAAACTCCTGGCGGCCCGCTGGCTGAAGGAGCGGGGCTTTAGGGGCATCCTGGCCGCCACCAGCTTCCACCTGGAGGAAGACCCGGCCCTGGAGGCCGCCGGCGTCACCCTCCTCTTCCACCCCTTCCGCGAAGCCGGCGAGCGCCTGGCAGAAAAGGTCCTGGAGAAGCTGGCTATAATGGGTGAGGTGAGCCATGGCCGGTCATAGCAAGTGGGCACAGATCAAGCGCAAAAAAGCCGCCAACGACCTCAAGCGCGGTAAGATCATCTCTAAGCACCTAAGGGCCATCCAGGCGGCCGCCCGAGCCGGGGGAAGCCCCTACCCCGAGGCCAACGTCCAGCTGCGCAACGCCATAGAGGCGGCCCGGGCCGACGATGTCCCCATGGAAAACATTGAGCGCCTCCTGCAAAAGCTTCAAGGCGGGGGGGATGGCGCCGAGCAGTACGAGGAGATCGTCTACGAGGGCTATGCCCCAGGCGGCGTGGCCCTTTTGGTCTACGCCCTCACCGACAACCGCAACCGCACCGCCGGCGAGGTGCGCCACGTCTTCAACAAGTACGGGGGTTCCCTGGGGGCTTCGGGCAGCGTGGCCTGGCAGTTTGAGCGCAAAGGGGTGATCGTCTGCCAAAACTCCGAGGCCGCCCAGGAAGCGGCCATAGAACTTGGGGCCTTGGACCTCGAGGAGGAAGGGGAAAGCCTCACCCTCTACACCGACCCCGCCGATGCCTACCGCATCGCCGAGGAGCTCAAGGGGCGAGGCATCCCCGTGGAGGCGGTGGAAGTGGTGCAGCACCCCCAGAACACCGTGGCCCTCTCCCCGGAAGAGGCGGCCAAGGTGATGCGCCTGGTGGAGGCCCTGGAGGACCTGGACGACGTGCAGCACGTCTACACCAACCTGGACCCTGCTAGCCTCCAGGTGGAGGCCTAGAGGGCCGACAACTTTGTGCAGCGCTGGCGGAGGGCCTCAGTTCAAGTGACATGGTGGTCCAGACTCTGTAATGACGCAAGTAGTTTGGGTTCCTGCTTTGCCATGAGCCTACTTGTGCAAGCTGATTAGCAGTGACTTGCAGGTGACAAATACAATGATGGAATGAGCGCACCCTTCGGTATTTCCTTTCGTATCTTTATCCCCTCTGGCGATCCCGAAGGCTTGCGAATTGTAGAGAAGGCTAACTGGATCGGACAGGGGTTGGCTTTTCCTCGCCCTCTCCTTGGTGAGGTTCGCAAGCGTGTTGAGCTTCAGCGCACTGGCGTGTACGTCTTATGGGGTCC
>NZ_CALLUR010000139.1:0-3595 GCF_938010445.1 uncultured Thermus sp. | reverse complement strand
CAGCCAAGGTACCCACACCCAGCTTCTTCAAAAACTCCCTGCGTTTCACCGTGTGCCTCCTTTCGGGTTGTACTCGGTGAAAAGATACCATGCCCGAGGCTACCCGGCAAGTCCTCCGGGAAGGTCTAGGATGAAAGCATGCGTTGGCATGCCGTTTACCGCCGCTTTGTCCTAGGCCGCCATTACCGCTTTGCCCGGGAGGCCTTGGTCCCCCATTTCTTTGACGCCCTGACCGCCTATGCCCTGGAGCTTTCCCGGCTGGGCATTCCCAAGGCGGGGGAGGCGGTGGCGGCCTTGAGGGAGCTGCGCACCCTCCCGCTTCCCAGCTTCACCGGGGAGGTGGAGGATGTGTTCTTTTCCATCTACGCCCAGCTTTCCGAGCACTGGGGGGAGGAGGTGGCGGGGGCCATCCGCCGGGGGCTTTCCCGCAACGATTTGGACCTCACCGTTTTCCGCGCCTACCTCAGGGACCGGGTGGTGGCCTTACTGGGGGACTTCCTGCGCCTGCGGGAAGTGGTCTTGCAGGTGGCGCAATCCCACGCCGGGGTGCCCTTGGTCCTTCGCACCCACCACCAGCCGGCCCAGCCCTCCACCTTAGACCATTACCTCCTGGGGGTAGCGGCGCTTTTGGAGAGGGATTTCCGCCGGCTAAGAAGGGCTTTGGATACCCTGGACCGCTCCCCTTTGGGGGCCAGCGCCCTGGCGGGAAACCCTTATCCCGTGGACCGGGCGCGGCTGGCGGCCCTTTTGGGTTTCGCCGGACCCGTAGAGAACACCTTGGACGCCGTGGCCTCGGGGGATTATGCCCTGGAGCTGGCCGCGGCCTTGGGGGGGATGGGGGCTAGCCTTTCCCGATTCCTTACCGACCTCCTTTTCTGGGCGGAGCGGGGGGCCTTTGTGGTGGGGGAAAGCGTGTCCCAGGGCTCCAGCTTTATGCCGCAGAAGCGGAATCCCGTGGTTTTGGAACACGCCCGCATCTATGCGGGCCAGCTCCTGGGGGGAATAGGTACCCTGGCCTTTTTAAACCACAATACCCCCTTTACCGATCTAAATGACCACTCCACCGGGGTATTGGAGCCTCTAGCCGACCTTTTGGAGCGGGCGGAAGGGGCGGTGGAGCTCACCCGGGTGGCCCTCGAGGAAAGCCGCTTTGAAACCGTCCTCCTCCTGGAGGAACTCTCCCCTGAGGTCCTGGCCTCGGAGGCGGTGGACCTTCTGGTGCGGAAGGGCGTGCCCTTGGGGGAGGCTTACCGCCGGGTTCAGGGGACCCTGCCCGGGGTGCGGCCCGAACGTTTGGGGGTGGAGCGGGAGGAACTTATTGCCTGGATGGGCCTGGAGGCCTTTTTTGCCCGCCGGGAGGTTCTGGGAGGGGTGGGCCCTAAGGCCAGGGAGGAGGCCCGAAAAGGGGCGCAAAGGCGCCTGAGGGAGGACGGCAAGGACCTGGCGGCCCTAAGGGCCCGGGTGCGCTTGGCCCGGCGCCGGTTGGCGCGGGGACCTTAGCACCTCCAGGCGGAGGAAGGCCAGCAGGCTGCGGAGGAGCAGGGGGAGGTATAGGCTTTGCAGCACCAGGAAGAGGAACCAGGCCATAACCCTGAAGAATCGGCTTTCCAAGCCATCCGCCAGGGCATGGGTGGCCAGGGTGAAGGCGGCCATGGGGAAGACCAGGGCCCAAAGGCCGGGCGCAAAGGGAAGACGCACCCTTCTGATCCCCAGGTTTTCCAGCAGGAGGACTAGGGCCAGGACAAACCACCACCCCCCCAGGCCCCAAAGGAAGGCCCCCAGGAGGTAGAGGCCCTCGAGGTTCAAGGCGTAGAGCCCGGCTTGCTGGGCCCCTTTAAACAGGGAAAGGGGGGCCAGAATCCCCACGCCCACCGGGGCCAGCCCCACGAAGAGGCTGGGCACCAGTTCCGGGGCGGGGCGGTCGTGGGCGTAGAGGCGGGAAAGGAGCATGGCCCCCACCAGGAGGAAGAGCAGGAAGCCTAGCCCCAGGAAGGCCAGCATCCCGTAGAAGGCTTCCCGGCCCAACAGGGGGAGGAGAGGACCCCCCGCCAGCGGCACCACGATGGCGGAAACCGGGGGTATGAACCAGGTGCCGTTGGCGGCCTCGAGGGGAAGGCGCAGCCGGGTGAAGATAAGGTACCCCAGGAGGAGGCTGACCAGGAGGACCAGGGGGGCGCCTAGGGCGAAGAGCCCCAGGGCCAAGCCTGTCCAGCCCATCACCTGGTGGCTGGCCAGGCCGAAGAGCAAAAGGGCTAAGGGGAAGGTGGCGTAAAGCTGGGAAAGGAGGGGGTGGTGGAGCTCCTGCCAGACTGCCGGGGCGTGGGCCAGGAGCTTGGCCAGGAAAAGGCCAAGGCTGGCCAAAAGGAGGAGGGCGGTAAGGCCATAGGCCAGGTGGGCCAGGTCCTCGAGGCCAAAGCGTTTCAGGACTACGGCGACCCCGCTACTCCCCATGATCATGGCGAACCAGGCGGGATGGAAAAAGCGTACGCTCATGCCCCCATCTTGAGATAGGGGTAGGGGGTATGTCAACGGCCTCGGAAGTATTCCACGGTGAGCCGGATGCCCTCGGCAAAGCTCACCTGGGGGCGCCAGCCATGGGCCATGAGCTTGTGGGGGGAGAGGACGCTCCGCTCCAGGTCCCCTGGGCGCGGGGGGGCAGGGTTGACCTGGGGGGTCCGCCCGGCGGCCTGGGCCACGGTCTCTAGGACCTCCATGGTGGTGTGCCCTTCCCCGGTCCCCACGTTGTAGACCCCTTCCAGACCCTTTAGGGCCAGGTTATGGGCCTGCACCACATCCCCCACATAGATGTAGTCCCGCACGCATCCCTCGTCCCCCGGGCTCTTCCGGGCGTAGAGGGTTACCGGCTCCCCTTTGAGCACCCTTTCCGAGAAGATGGCCACCACCCCAGCCTCCCCGTGGGGGTCTTGCCGGGGGCCATAGACGTTGGCGTAGCGCAGGGAAACCCACTTGAGCCCGTAGTTCTGCCCGTAGGCGGAAAGGTAGTGCTCAAAGCCCGCCTTGCTGGCGGCATAGGGGCTTTTGGGTTTGGGGGGCCAGGTTTCCTCCGCCTCTTCCCCCTCCGGTACCTCTCCGTAGATGGCCCCCCCGGTGGAGGCGAAGACCAGTTTTTCCGCTCCCCACTTCCGCATGGCCTCCAAGAGGTTTAGGCCTCCTACCAGGTTGACCTCAAAATCCAGCAGGGGATTGTCCACGCTCACCTTCACCGAAGCCTGGGCCGCCTGGTGGGAGACGTGGGTGGGACGGAACTCGCGAAAGACCCTCTCCAACCCTTCCCGGTCCCGCAGGTCCACCTTATAGAAGTAAACCCCCTTGGGCACGTTCTCCCGTTTGCCCGTGGAGAGGTTGTCCAAGACGGCCACCTCGAGGCCCTCCCCTAGAAGGCTTTCCACGATATGGCTTCCAATAAACCCCGCTCCACCCGTAACCAGTACCCGCATACACACCTCGGGTTTGGAATGCGCAACCCCACCTCCCAATGGGCAGATGGCAAAACCTAGCCCACCTACCCCGCCAAGGAGGGCTTCCTAGCCGATTTTCACCTCGGGCTCGTTGCCGGGCCGCCACTTGATGGTGC
>NZ_CALLUR010000138.1:0-8883 GCF_938010445.1 uncultured Thermus sp. | reverse complement strand
GTGCTATCCTGACCCTTAATGCGGCCGGGACTCGAGGCCAAGCGGCTGGTGGTCAAGGTGGGGAGCGCGGTCCTAGCGGGGCCCGGGGGTCTGGATAGGGGGGTGATGGCGGAGATCGCCCGCCAGGTCCTGACCCTCCGCCAAGAGGGGCGGGAGGTGGTCCTGGTCTCCTCGGGGGCGGTGGCGGCGGGGATGGCGGCCTTGGGCCTACCCCGCCCCCAGGACATGCCCACCAAGCAGGCCTTGGCCGCCACCGGCCAGCCCCTCCTCATGGCCCAGTGGCGGGAGGCCTTCGCCCCTACCCCCGTGGCCCAGGTCCTCCTCACCGCCGAGGACCTGGCGAGCCGGGAGCGCTACCTGAACGCCAAGGCCACCCTGCAGACCCTTTTGCGCCTGGGGGTGGTGCCCATCATCAACGAGAACGACACCGTGGCTTTCCAGGAGATTCGCTTCGGGGATAACGACCAGCTTTCCGCCCGAGTAGCGGCCTTGGTGGAGGCGGGGCTTTTGCTCCTCCTTTCCGATGTGGACGCCCTTTATGATGATGATCCCAAGAAAAACCCTAAGGCCCGGCCCATCCCGGAGGTGGAACGGGTGGAGGCGGTACTGGCCCATGCCGGGGAGGGAAACCCCCTGGGAAGCGGGGGGATGCGCTCCAAGCTCCTGGCGGCCCGCATTGCCGGCCGGGTAGGCATTCCTACCCTCCTCCTTCCGGGAAGAAGGCCGGGGGTGGTTTTGCAGGCCCTAAAGGGGCTGCCTTTGGGCACCTATTTCCATGCCCAAAGGCGCTACCGGGGGCAAAGGGCTTGGCTCTATGGCCTCCTTAGGCCCAAGGGGGAGCTGGTTTTGGATCCGGGTGCGGTGCGGGCCCTACGGGAACGGGGAGCAAGCCTTTTGCCTGCGGGCATCAAGGCGGTGCGGGGCCGCTTTGGCCGGGGGGAGGCGGTGCGCCTCCTCACTGAGGAGGGGGAGGAGGTGGGGGTGGGCCTGGCCAACTATGCCGCCGAGGAGGTGGAGCGCATCAAGGGGCGTAGGAGCGGAGAGATAGAGGCCCTCTTGGGCTACCGCTACACCGAGGAGGTGGTCCACCGGGACCACCTGGTCCTAAAGGAGGCTAAGGAGGAGGTATGAGGGAGGAGGTATGGGCGTCCCTTAGGGACCTGGCGGAGGGGGCCCGGGCCCGGCTTCCGGAAATCGCCAAGGGAAACCGGGATGGGGCCCTTCTGGCCATGGCTCGGCTTCTGGAAGAGGCCTGGCCGGAGGTGCTAAGGGCTAACCGGGAGGACCTCGAGGAGGCCGAAAGGTCAGGGCTATCCCGGGCCAAGCTGGACCGGCTGGCCCTTAAGGACAAGGACCTAAAGACCCTTACCGAGGGCCTTAGGCAGATCGCCGCCCTTCCTGACCCCTTGGGCCGGATAGAGGGGCTGGGTAAAAGGCCCAGTGGCCTGAGGGTGGGAAGGATGCGGGTGCCCCTGGGCCTCATTGGCTTCATCTACGAGGCCCGCCCAGGGGCCACGGTGGAGGCGGTTTCCGTGGCCTTAAAGGCGGGCAACGCCATGCTCCTTAGGGGTGGAAAGGAGGCCTTCCGCTCCAACCAGGCCCTGGTTTCCCTCTGGCACCGGGCCTTGCTGGAGGTGGGGTTACCTCGGGAGGCGGTGAGCCTGGTGCCCACCACGGACCGGGAGGCCATCCTGGCCATGTGCCGCCTGGAGCTATTGGACCTCCTCATCCCCCGGGGTGGGGAGGAGCTCATCCGCCTGGTGCAGAAGGAGGCCCGGGTGCCGGTCCTGGCCCACGCCAAGGGGGTGAACCACCTCTATGTGGACCAGAGGGCCGACCTCTCCATGGCCCTGCGCCTAGCCCTAAACGGCAAGACCCAGCGCCCGGCGGTGTGCAACGCCCTCGAGGCCCTTTTGGTCCACGAGGCCGTGGCGGAAGCCTTCCTGCCCATGCTGGAGAAGGCCATGGGGGAAAAGGGGGTGGAGCTTCGGGCCTGTCCCAGGGCCCTTTCCCTCCTGAAGGGGGCGGTCCCCGCCCGGGAGGAGGAGTGGGACCAGGAGTATCTGGACCTGATCCTTAGGGTGAAGGTGGTCTCGGGCCTGGACGAGGCCTTGGCCCACATCGCCCGCTACGGCTCCCGCCACACGGAGGCCATCTGCACCGAGGACCCTCATGCGGCCTGGCGCTTCCTGGAGGAGGTGGACGCCAGCCTGGTCCTTTGGAACGCCTCCACCCGCTTCAACGACGGCTTCCAGCTGGGCCTGGGGGCGGAGATCGGCATCAGCACCTCCAAGCTCCACGCCTACGGCCCCATGGGGCCCCTGGAGCTCACCACCACCAAGTGGGTGGCCCTGGGGGAAGGGCAGGAGCGGGAGTAGCTTCCCGTGGGACGCCGTGCTACGGAAGGCCTTTCGCCTCTACACCCAGGCCCACGTCCCCTTTTTTGCCGCCGCCTTGGCCTACTACGCCCTTCTTTCCCTCATGCCCCTTCTCTTCTTGCTGGTGGGGGTCTTTGGCCTTTTCCTCTCGGGGAACGAGGCCTTACGGGAAGGGTTTTTGGGGGGTGTGGAGGCTTTGGCCGAGGCCCTTTTCCCGGCCCGGCCTGAGCTGGCCCAGGACCTCCTGGGCTTTCTCACCCGGGGGGCCTTTCCCTTAACCCTTTTGAGCGCCCTTTTTCTCCTTTGGTCGGGGAGCAACTTTTTCGCCGCCATGGGCTACGCCCTAGGGCTCATCTTCGGCCGGCCCCCGGGGGTTCGCCACCGCCTTTTGGGCCTTCTCATGCCGGTTCTTTTGGGCCTTGGCCTCATCCTCCTTTCCCTTTTGGGCTTGGCCTTGGGGTTTATCCTCCGCTTCCTGCCCCCTGGTTGGCGGGGTTTCCTGGGGCCTTTTGAGGTCTTCCTGCCCCTTTTCCTGGCCTTTTTGCTCTTCCTTTTTGCCTACGCCTTTTTCCGCGGCCTAAAGGGGTTTCGTGGCCTTCTTCCCCTAAGCGTGGGGGCGGGGGTGGCGGCCCTCCTCTTTGAGGGGGTGCGGCTTGGTTTACCCAGGCTTCTTCCTCGCTCCCAGTACGAGCTCCTCTATGGGCCCCTGGCGGGGTTTGTCCTGGCGCTCTTAGGCCTCTACCTGGTGCTTTGGGTCTTCCTCCTGGGGGCGGTGGTGGCCAGGGTGGTGGAGGACTAGGGCACCCCACGCTTTTTTGCTGGGTTGCAGTATCATGTTTCCATGCGCCCGGCCAGGCTAGCCCCCTAAAGGGAAGGGGCCTGGCCGTCCCCTTCCCCTTGGGGAAGGGTTTTTTTGGGAGGAGGCCCAGCATGGAGAGGTACAACCCGCACGCCATAGAGCCCAAATGGCAACGCTTCTGGAAGGAAAAGGGCTTCATGAGGGCTAAGGAGGTCCTGGGGAAAAGGGGGAAGCAGTACGTGTTGGTCATGTTCCCCTACCCCTCCGGCGACCTCCACATGGGCCACCTGAAGAACTACACCATGGGGGATGTCCTGGCCCGCTTCCGCAAGGTGCAGGGCTACGAGGTCCTGCACCCCATGGGCTGGGACGCCTTTGGCCTGCCGGCGGAGAACGCCGCCCTTAAGTTTGGCCTTCATCCCCGGGACTGGACCTACGAGAACATCCGCCAGGCCAAGGAGAGCCTCGAGCTCATGGGCATCCTCTACGACTGGGACCGGGAGGTGACCACCTGCGAGCCCGACTACTACCGCTTCAACCAGTGGATCTTCCTCAAGATGTGGGAGAAGGGCCTGGCCTACCGGGCCAAGGGCCTGGTGAACTGGTGCCCCAAGTGCCAGACGGTCCTGGCCAACGAGCAGGTGGTGGAGGGCCGGTGCTGGCGGCACGAGGACACCCCGGTGGAGAAGCGGGAGCTGGAGCAATGGTATCTGCGCATCACCGCCTATGCGGAAAGGCTCCTTAAGGACCTGGAGGGCCTGGACTGGCCGGAGAAGGTGAAGGCCATGCAACGGGCCTGGATCGGCCGCTCGGAAGGGGCGGAGATCCACTTCCCCATAGAGGGCAGGGAGGAGGCCATCACCGTCTTCACCACCCGGCCCGATACCCTCTTTGGGGCCACCTTCATGGTCCTGGCCCCGGAGCATCCCCTCACCCTTAAGCTGGCCTCCCCGGAAAGGAGGGCCGAGGTGGAGGCCTACGTGGAGGCCGCCAAGCGCAAGACGGAGATTGAGCGCCAGGCGGAGGGCCGGGAGAAGACCGGGGTCTTCCTGGGGGCCTACGCCCTAAACCCCGCCACGGGGGAGAGGATTCCCATCTACACCGCGGACTACGTCCTCTACGGCTACGGCACCGGGGCCATCATGGCCGTGCCGGGGCACGACAGCCGGGACTTTGAGTTCGCCAAGAAGCATGGCCTTCCCATCAAGAAGGTGATAGAGCGTCCGGGTGAGCCCTTGCCCGAGCCCTTGGAGGCCGCCTACGAGGAGCCCGGCATCATGGTGAACTCGGGGCCCTTTGATGGGCTAGGGAGCGAGGAGGGCAAGAGGAGGGTCATCGCCTGGCTGGAGGAGAAGGGCCTGGGCCGGGCCAGGGTCACCTACCGCCTTAGGGACTGGCTGATAAGCCGGCAGCGCTACTGGGGCACCCCCATCCCCATGGTCCACTGCGAGGCCTGCGGGGTGGTGCCGGTCCCCGAGGAGGAGCTTCCCGTCCTCCTCCCCGACCTCAAGGACATAGAGGACATCCGCCCCAAGGGGAAAAGCCCCCTGGAGGCCCACCCCGAGTTCTACCAGACCACCTGCCCCAAGTGCGGCGGCCCCGCCAAGCGGGACACCGACACCATGGACACCTTCTTTGACTCCAGCTGGTACTACCTGCGCTACACCGACCCCCAAAACCACCGGCTTCCCTTTGACCCCGAAAAGGCCAACTTCTGGATGCCCGTGGACCAGTACATCGGCGGGGTGGAGCACGCGGTGCTGCACCTCCTCTATAGCCGCTTCTTCACCAAGTTCCTCCACGACCTGGGGATGGTGAAGGTGGAGGAGCCCTTCCAGGGGCTTTTCACCCAGGGCATGGTCCTGGCCTGGACGGATTTCGGTCCCGTGGAGGTGGAAGGGGAAAAGGTGCGCCTGCCCGAGCCCACCCGCATCCGCCTGGAGATCCCCGAAAGGGAGCTTTCCCTGGAGGAGGTGCGGAAGATGGGGGCCGAGCTCAGGCCCCACGAGGACGGCACCTTGCACTTCTGGAAGCCCGCGGTGATGAGCAAATCCAAGGGCAACGGGGTCATGGTGGGGCCCTTCGTGAAGGAGGAGGGGGCGGATATCGCCCGCATCACCATCCTCTTCGCCGCCCCTCCGGAGAACGAGATGGTCTGGACGGAAGAGGGGGTCCAGGGAGCCTGGCGTTTCCTGAACCGCATCTGGCGCCGGGTGGCGGAGGACCGGGAGGCCCTTTTGGCCACCTCGGGCCAGTTTGCCGCCGAGGCCCTCGAGGGCCCCGACAAGGAGCTTTACGGGAAGCTTCACCAGACCCTCAAGAAGGTCACCGAGGACCTGGAGAACCTTCGCTTTAACACCGCCATCGCCGCCCTCATGGAGCTTCTGAACGCCCTTTACGACTACCGCAAACTGCGGCCCGTAACCCCCCTCTACCGCACCGCCATCCGCTACTACCTGCAGATGCTCTTCCCCTTCGCCCCCCACATGGCCGAGGAGCTTTGGCACTGGTTCTGGCCGGATAGCCTCTTTGAGGCGGGCTGGCCCGAGCTGGACGAGAAGGCCCTGGAAAAGGATGTGGTGGAGGTGGCGGTGCAGGTGAACGGCAGGGTGCGGGGAACCATCCTGATTCCCAAGGACGCTCCCCTGGAGGTGGCCAAGGCCGAGGCCCTCAAGGTGAAGAACATCCAGGCCCATCTGGAGGGGAAGGAGATCCTGAAAGAAATCTATGTCCCTGGCAGGATTCTCAACCTGGTAGTGCGGGGATAGGGAGGAGGAGCCGGGTGGGGACCACCCTGGCCACCTCCCCCTGGACGGGGGTGAGGAAGAACCCCTCTCCCCGGGCCCAGGCCAAAAGCCGGCCATAGCCCAGGAAGAACCCTTCCCCGTCCAGAAAACCATAGAGCCGGTCCCGCCCCTCGGGGTCCACCTCCAGGGGCAGGAGGCGGGCTTGGGCTCCCTGGAAGTGGGCAAGAAGCCGTTCCTGCCTGTTCTTTCGCCTCTGGGCCGCGGTCTTTCTGCGGGCCTCAGGCAAGGGCGGGACCAGGCGCACCCTTAGGTCCTTGCGCCAAGAAAGGGCCTGGTAAAAGGCCTCCCACCCCAGCACCAGAACCTCCGCCGGCCGGAGGGCTTCCACCTGCAGGAGGCGGAACTCAGGGTCCAGGTAGCCATCGGTGTCGGCCACCGCGGGGCTTCCTGGAGGGATGAGCCGGGCCAGGCGCAAAGCCCCCACCACCGCCCGGGCCTCCACGCCCCTGGGGGAGAGGGCCCCCAGGAGGTAGCGGCGCAAGGGGGTGAGGGCTCCTTCCCGGTGGTGGAAGAGGGTAAAGGCTCCAGGCAAAGCCCCCTGCCCCGGGTCCAGGTCCAGGAGGTAGGCTTCCCCCGCCTTCTGCAAAAGCCTGGAGGCCAGGGTGGTCTTCCCCGCGTCCGTGGGGCCCGTGAGGAGGAGCATCCCCCTGAAGGTAACCCTTGGGGGCTTTGGGCGCCAGGCCCCTCTGTGATGTAACGTATTTTTGCCTTTCAGCAAGAAAGTGATATACTAGCCCCACCATGGGGCTCTGGTTTGAGGAAAGCCGGGAGGAGCGGGCGGTCTTGGGCCCCTTTCGCGAGTTCTTGCGGGCGGAGGTGGCCCCGGGGGCCGCGGAGAGGGACCGGACGGGGGCCTTTCCCTTTGAGCTGGTGGGGAAGCTTGCCCAGTTTGGCGTCTTCGGGGCCACGGTGCCCGAGGCCTATGGGGGGGCAGGGCTAACCAGTCGGCTTTTCGCCCGCATGGTGGAGGAGATCGCCTACTACGATGGGGCCTTGGCCCTCACCGTGGCCAGCCACAACTCCTTGGCCACGGGGCATATCCTCCTTGCGGGCAACGAAAAGCAGAGGGAAACCTTCCTACCCAAGCTGGCCTCGGGGGAGGCCCTGGGGGCCTGGGGGCTCACGGAGCCGGGTTCGGGCTCGGATGCCGCCGCCCTGAAGACCCGGGCGGAGGCGGTGGCCGGAGGGTATGTTCTGAACGGCACCAAGCAGTTCATCACCCAGGGGAGCGTGGCCGGGGTCTACGTGATCGTGGCCCGCACCGACCCCCCGCCAAGCCCGGAGAAGAAGCACCTGGGCATCTCCGCCTTCGCCTTCTTCCGCCCCGAGAGGGGCCTGCGCATTGGCCGCAAGGAGGAGAAGCTGGGCCTTGCGGCCTCCGACACCGCCCAGCTCCTCCTGGAGGACCTCTTTGTCCCGGAGGAAGGCCTTTTGGGGGAGCGGGGCAAGGGGTTTTACCACGTGCTTCAGGTGTTGGATGGGGGAAGGATTGGGATCGCCGCCATGGCGGTGGGCCTGGGGAGGGCGGCCTTGGACTATGCCCTGCGCTACGCCAAGGAGCGGGAGGCCTTCGGAAGGCCCATCGCCGAGTACCAGGGGGTTTCCTTCAAACTGGCGGAGGCGGCCACGGAGCTGGAGGCGGCGAGGCTGCTCTACCTGAAGGCGGCGGAGCTTAAGGATGCCGGCAGGCCCCACACCCTCGAGGCCGCCCAGGCCAAGCTCTTCGCCAGCGAGGTGGCGGTAAGGGCCTGCGATGAGGCCATCCAGGTCCTGGGAGGGTACGGGTACATCAAGGACTACCCCGTGGAGCGCTACTGGCGGGATGCCCGCCTAACCCGGATTGGGGAGGGGACCAGCGAGATCCTAAAGCTCGTCATTGCCCGGCGCCTTCTGGCGTCGGTGTGAAGGTTAGGGTCTTGGGGGCCTTCAGGGCCAGCTGGCCGCAGGCGGCTCCCACGTCCTGCCCCCGGCTGAAGCGGATGGAGGTGGGAATCCCCTGGCGCCTCAGCTCCTCGGCGAAGGCCAGGATGCCGGGCTTGGGGGTGCCCTCCACCGGGGCCCCTTCCCAGGGGTTGAAGGGAATGAGGTTCACGTGGGTGCTTATCCCCCGGAGAAGCTTGGCGAGAAGCCGGGCCTGCCAGGGGTGGTCGTTCAGGCCCTTGAGGAGGGTGTATTCAAAGGTGATGCGCCTTTTGGTCTTGGCGTAGTAGTGGCGCACCGCTTCCAGAATCTCCGCCACCGAGTAGCGATGGGCGGTGGGGATGATCCTCCTCCGGGTTTCGTCGTCGGGGGCGTGGAGGGAAAGGGCGAGGCGCACCCCCAGGTCCTCCTCCGCCAGGCGGTAGATGCCCTTGGGGATGCCCACGGTGGAAAGGGTGATGCGCCTTGGGCTCATGGCCAGGCCCTGGGGATGGAGGAGGAGGCGGATGGCCTTCAGTACGTTGGGGAGGTTTAAAAGGGGCTCCCCCATGCCCATCAGCACCACGTTGCGGATCTCCCGGGGGGAGATGCCCTGGTGGTGGGCGATGGCCAGGAGCTGGGAGAGGATTTCCCCTGCCGTGAGGTTGCGGCCAAAGCCCAAGGCCCCGGTGGCGCAGAAGGTGCACCCGGCCGGGCAACCCACCATGCTGGAGAGGCAGACGGTCTTGCGGTTCTCGTAGGGCATATAGACCGCCTCGGTTTTCTTCCCGTCCAGCAGGGTGAAGAGGTACTTGACGCTTCCATCTTGGCTGGGGTAGGCCTCCACCAAGGCGAACTCGGAGATGCGCCACTCCTGGGCCAAGGCCTCCCGGAGGGCCTTGGGCAGGTCGGTCATCTCCGAGAAGTCCAAAGCCCCCCGGGCGTAGAGCCAGTGGGCGATCTGGGCCTTGCGGTAGCCCTCACCGGGGAGCTCCTCGGG
>NZ_CALLUR010000137.1:0-5634 GCF_938010445.1 uncultured Thermus sp. | reverse complement strand
GCCGCCGCCAAGGCCAAGCGGGAAAACCCGGACCTCGAGGTGGTGGTCTACGAAAAGTCGGGCTGGGTTTCCTACGGGGCCTGCGGCCTGCCCTACGTGCTTTCCGGGGAGATTCCCCGTCTGGAAAAGCTGGTGGCCCGGACCCCGGAGGAGTTCCGAAAGCAAGGGGTAGGGATCCACACCCATCACGAGGTGGTGGACGTGGACCCCGAGCTCAAAACCCTCACCGTCTTTGACCACCAGGAAGGGCGCACCTTCCAGGACCGCTACGACCACTTGGTCCTGGCCACCGGGGCTAAGCCCATCCTTCCCCCCATCCCGGGCACGGAGCAGCCAGGGGTCTACACCCTAAGGAGCATGGAGGATGGCCAAAAGCTCCTCAACGCCCTGGAAGGGGCCAAAAGGGCCGCCATCCTGGGGGCGGGGTACATCGGCCTCGAGGTGGCCGAGGCCTTCCGCAAGCGGGGCCTCGAGGTCACCCTCCTGGAGCTCAAGGACCGCCCCTTACCCCACTGGGATGGGGAGGTGGGCCATCTCCTCAAGGAAGAGCTGGAGCGCCATGGGGTGGAGGTCTGGACGGGGGTGAGGGTGGTGGCCTTCAGGGGCCAGGGCCGGGTGGAGGCGGTGGAAACCTCGGAAGGGGTGGTGCCCGCCGACCTGGTCCTGGTGGCCACGGGGGTCAGGCCCAACACCCTCTTGGCCCAGGCCATGGGGGTGGCCTTGGGCCCCACGGGGGCCATCGCCACCGACGAAAGAATGCGCACCAACCTGGAAGGCGTGTATGCCGCCGGGGACGTGGCGGAAAGCTTCCACCAGGTGCTGAAGCGCCCCTACTGGCTTCCCTTGGGGGACGTGGCCAATAAGCATGGCCGCACCGCCGGGGCGGTCATCGCCGGCAAGGAGGCCCGCTTCGGGGGAGTGGTGGGCACGGCCATCTTCAAGACCTTCGGTTTGGCGGTGGCCACCACCGGGTTATCCCACGAGGCCGCCTTAAGGGAGGGCTTCCAGGCCAAGAAGGTCTTCATCCAAAGCCGGGACGGGGCCCATTACTACCCAGGAAGCCAGCCCCTTTGGGTGGAGCTCGTCTACGAAGAGGGGACGGGAAGGCTTCTGGGTGGGGCGGTGGTGGCCCATGGGCACGGGGCCTTGCGCATAGATGCCCTAGCCGCCCTGCTGCACCAAGGGGGCACGCTGGAGGACCTGCTGAGCCTGGACCTGGCCTACGCCCCGCCCTATAGCCCCGTCTGGGACCCCCTTCTCATCGCCGCCCAGCAAGCCAGGTGACCCCAAAGCCCAGCTGGGGTTCCCCGTAAGCCCCGACAAGGCTGTAAACCGGTGTAGCTGGGAGGGGAAAACACCATCAAGGGGTGTTAAGCCTCTTGCCTTACACCCTACACTGTAACTTCTCCCAGCTCCAGACTGGACTTGGGAGGTGAGGGATGGATCCCTTAAGCATGCTGACCCCCGAGATGCGGCAAGAGGCGGAGGAGCTTAGGCGGGAGTGGGCCACCAACCCCCGGTGGAAGGGGGTGAGGCGGGACTACCGCCCCGAGGATGTGGTGCGGCTTCGGCCCAGCGTGAAGGTGGAGTACACCTTAGCCAAGCGAGGGGCAGAGAAACTTTGGCAACTCCTGCACGAGCGCCCTTACGTGCACACCTTCGGGGCCTACACCGGGGCCATGGCGGTGGAGATGGTGCGGGCCGGGCTGGAAGCCATTTACCTCTCCGGCTGGCAGGTGGCCGCCGACGCCAACCTGGCCTGGCAGACCTACCCCGACCAGTCCCTTTACCCCTATAACTCCGTGCCCCAGATCGTGAAGCGCCTCAACAACGCCCTGATGCGGGCCGACATGATCGAGCGCTCCGAGGGCAAGGTGACCCGGGACTGGTACGTGCCCATCGTGGCCGACGCCGAGGCAGGCTTTGGCGGGGCCTTGAACGTCTTTGAGCTCACCAAGGCCATGATTGAGGCGGGGGCCGCGGGTATCCACTACGAGGATCAGCTGGCCTCGGAGAAGAAGTGCGGCCACCTGGGGGGCAAGGTCCTGGTGCCCACCTCCCAGCACATCCGCACCCTGCAGGCCGCCCGCCTGGCCGCGGACACCATGGGGGTGCCCACGGTGATCATCGCCCGCACCGATGCCGAGGCCGCCACCCTGATCACCAGCGACATAGACGAGCGGGACAGGCCCTTTATCCTGCCCGGGGAGCGCACCCCCGAGGGCTTCTACCGGGTGAAAAACGGCCTCGAGGCGGGGATCGCCCGGGCCCTGGCCTACGCCCCCTACGCCGACGTCATCTGGATGGAAACCTCCAAGCCCGACCTGGAGGAGGCCCGCAAGTTCGCGGAAGCGGTGAAGAAGGAGTTCCCGGATAAACTCCTGGCCTACAACCTCTCCCCCTCCTTCAACTGGAAAAAGTTCCTGGACGACGAGACCATCGCCAAGTTCAACCGGGAGCTGGGGGAGATGGGGTACAAGTTCCAGTTCATCACCCTGGCGGGCTGGCACACGGTGAACTACTACACCTGGGAGCTGGCCAAGGGCTACAAGACCCGGGGCATGCCCGCCTTCGTGGAACTGCAACAGAAGGAGTTCCTGGCCCAGGCCCAGGGTTTCACCGCCGTCAAACACCAGCGGGAGGTGGGGGCGGGCTACTTTGACGAGGTGGTCCTGGCCCTGACCCAGGGGGAGGCCTCCACCCTGGCCCTCAAGGGCTCCACCGAGGAGGCCCAGTTCAACGAACCCGTGCACTGAGGCCAGGCCTTGCGCCCCTCCTCGCCGCCCCCAAACCGGGGGCGGTTTAATCTGGGTAGACTGTGGCCACACCAGAGCTGCTATAGTGTAATCACCATGTCGGATGCACATACACCCTGGTTGCGCTATCTGGAGGAGCTCCGCCCGCACCTCAGGGGCCGGGACCACCGGGGCAAGCGGGGCTCCTTGCGCTGGCTGGAAGCCCTCATAAGCGAACGGGGGGGCAAGGCGGGGACGGTGCGCAACATCCTCTACAAGGACCTGGGAAGCCCCGAGGAGAAGGAAAGGCTTTACGGGGTCATCGCCGACCTGTACCAGGAGGCGGGCCTCCCTCCTCCTCCTCCCCCGGCGGAGCTTTTCCTGGAAAGCGCCCGCAAGACCCTGGGCCGGGACAAACGCCGGATCTTCCGCCGTTTCCTGAAGGATCTGGAGGCCGGAGGTAAGCCTCAGATGGTGGTGGTGGGGGGGCCGGCCACGGGCAAGGGGGTTCTCTTGGCCGCCTTGAGCCGTGCCCTTTCCGCCTTGCCGGGAAAGGAACCCTTTCTCCTCAACCTGGGGGGGGAACTGGCCCAGGCCCTGGTCCCCTTGGCCGAGGGCTTGGGAACAGGGGAGGAGGTGCGGTCCCTTCTGGCCCAGCTTTCCCCCACCCAGCCCTACATCCTGCAAGGAGCCCTGGAGCAGGAGGTCCTGACCCTCCTGGCCCGGGGCCTGAACCGGGAGGGGCGCCCTCTCCTCCTCCGGGCCGAGGCTGAGGGCACCTTGGAAGGCCTCCCCCTGCGGGGCCCGGACGGCAGCCAAAGGGGGCTTGCGGCCTGGCTGGAGCCTTTCCTAAAGGCCTTGACCATTCCCTACGTGGCGGCCTTAAGCGAGCCACCCCCCACCCTGCCCTTCCAACCCCTCTCCCCTCCGAGCCGGGAGGAGGCCCGGCGCTTTGTCCGGGAACGGCTTCCCCACCTGCCCCCGGAGAGGCTGGAGGCCTTGGTGAACCAGGCGGGGCGCAACTTTGGGGAGCTTTCCCGCTTGGTGCTTCTGGAAGCCGCCAAGCACGATCCCCAAACCCCTTTGCAAGACGATCCGGCCCTTAGACCCCTGCTCCTGGCCCTTTCCGCCTTCAGCCCCGAGGCCGATCCCGCCTTCCCCGCAGAGCTCTTGGAAAAGGCCTTGGGCAAGCCTCTGGAACGCCTTTCGCAAGCGGAAAGGGCCCTTTTGGACTGGGTAGGGGAAGGCTTGGTGCGGCCCGCCCTAAGAAGCCTCCTCCCCCAGGACGCCCCCAAGGAGCTCCACCGCCTGGCCCTCGCCTTCTTCCCTAAGGAAAACCTCTTCCGCAAGCTGCATCACGCCTACAAGGCGGGGGAAATCCGGGTACTTTTGGATCTTCTGCAGGAGGACCCTGCCCGGCTGGCCCTCCTTCCCGGGCTCTGGCAGGAGGCCCAGGCCTGGCCCCGGGAGGACCTCGAGGCCCTGGCCGCGGTGGTGGTGCGCTACCGGGCGGTCTTGGGCCAGTACGCCCACCCCGAGGCGGAAGAGGCCCTCCGGGTGCTCTCGGAGGCCCAAAGCCCCTCCTTGCGCACCTGGGCCCGCATCAAGGCGGCGGAGGCCAAGGCGGATGCCGCCCTCTACAAGGAGGCGGAGGAACTCCTTCCCCCCAAGAAGGACCTCGCGCTCCTGAACGAAACCGCCCAGGCCGAGGGGCTTTTGGTCATGGCGGCGGTGGAGCGCTGGAAAGGGGACTACGAGAAGGCGGCCCGGTTCGTAGAGGAAGCCCAAGGGCTTCCCGTGGCCCCCTTCCTCCAGGACCGGGTACACCTGTGGCGGGGACTGGTGGCCAAGGACCTGGGCCGCTACGGGGAGGCCCTGGAGGCCCTTTCCCAGGTGGGCCACGACCCCCTCCTCGCGGGGAGGGCCCGCTACCAGATGGGGGACCTCCTCATGCGCTTAGGAAGCCTAGAGGCCAAGCCCCGCATGGAGGAAGGCCTAAAGGCCCTGGAGGAAGGGGGTGCCCCTAAGGACGAGGTGGCCCGGGTAAGGGCCCGCTACGCCACCCTCCTCCGGCGCCTGGGCCTTTACCAGGAGGCGGGCGAGGCCATAGCCAAGGCCCTGGCCGAGGCGGAGGACCCCTTCACCCGGGCCCGGGTGGAGAGCGAGGCCGGGATCCTCGAGGCCGCCCGGGGCCGCCCTTTTGCCGCCCTACGATTTCTGGTCCTGGCCGAAGCCTACTTCCGCACCACGGGGGAAAGGCCCAAGGAGGCCCGCTACCGCCACCTGCGCACCCTCTTCCGCCTAGGAGCCACCTATCTTCTCCTGGAGGCCGGCCAACCCTACCGCCCCCCCTTCCTTGGGGGTCTTACCGCCCCCACCGCCTTCCGCCTTCTTCAGGACCTCCTGGCAGAGATTCCCGAGGAGCCCACCGAGCGCTATGCCGCTCTCCGCCTGGACACCCTTAGCCTCCTTTCCCTCCTTCTGCCCCCGGAAGAGGGCAAGGCCCTCTTAAAACCCCTCCTTCCCCTGGAAAACCCCTATCTGGAAGCCCAGGCCCGCCTGGGCTATGCGGAGGCCCTGGCCCGGGAAGGCCGGTTTGGGGAGGCTCTGGCCCAGGTGGTGGCCCTGCCTCCCCTCGAGGACCCAGGCCTCCTGGCCCAGGCCCGGGCGGTGGAGATCCTGGCCCTTTTGGGCCTGGGGGAGAAGGAGGCCGCCTGGCAAAAGGTTCTGGAGGTGAGGAAAAGCCCCCTTCCCGAACCTTTTCGCTTCCAGCTGGGCCGGGCCCTGGGCCGCTTCTGCCCCGAGCTCCAAAGGCGGCTTCCCCCTACCCCCCTGGCCTTTGCCGAAGCCCTGGGCTTCCACCTGGCAAATCCCGACTAAATCACTATACTTTAGGGGA
>NZ_CALLUR010000136.1:0-8437 GCF_938010445.1 uncultured Thermus sp. | reverse complement strand
GCCCGACTGGAGGCCGCCTTGAAGGAAGAGGGCTTCGGGATCCTCACGGAGATTGACGTGGCCGCCACCCTTAAGGCCCGCCTGGGCCTGGAAAGGCCCCCTTACCTGATCCTGGGCGCCTGCAACCCCAGCCTAGCGGCTAAGGCCCTCGAGGCCGAACCCGATATCGGCCTCCTCCTTCCCTGCAACGCCGTGCTAAGGGAGGGCGAAGAAGGCGTGGAAATCCTGCTCCAGGACCCCAGGGGCATCTTCCAGGTGCTCCCGCGGGAAACGCAGGAGGCGCTCAGGCCCGTGGCGGAGGAGGCCCGAAGCCGGTTGGAAAGGGCCTTGGCCAAACTCTAGAGGCCCGGATACCAGGGAATCGCCCGCCTCGGCCACGCCAAGGTAGGGGCTTGAGCAAAGCTCCCGGGGTCAGCGCCTGGCCCCCAGCCTGGGGAGCAAGGGTGGGACACAACACCGGCGCACCCGGGGGCTTGGGACTAGACTGGAGGCATGGACTTGACTGCCCTCAGGGAAGACTTCCCCCTGATTGCCGGGCGGCCGGATCTGGTCTATCTGGACTCCGCCGCCACCAGCCAAAAGCCCAGGCGGGTCCTGGAGGCTTTGGACCGCTACTACAAGGAGCTCAACGCCAACGTCCACCGGGGGGCCTACCGCCTCTCCGTGGCGGCCACCGAGGCCTACGAGGAGGCCCGGCGCCGCATGGCCCGCTTCCTTGGCGCCGAGGAAAGGGAGATCATCTTCGTGCGCAACACCACCGAGGCCCTGAACCTGGTGGCCTACGCCTGGGGCCTGCGGAACCTGAAGGAGGGCGACGAGATCCTGGTAACGGAGATGGAGCACCACGCCGGGCTCGTGCCCTGGCACCTGGTGGCAGGGCTTAAGGGAGCCCGCATCAAGGCCATCCCCCTCACCGAGGAGGGCCGGCTGGACCTTTCCGCCTTGGACCATCTCCTTACGGATAGGGTCAAGGTGGTATCCCTGGTCCACATGTCCAACGTCCTGGGCACCATCAACCCCGTGGCGGAGATCGCCAGGAGGGCCAAGGAGGTAGGGGCTTTGGTGGTGGTGGACGGGGCGCAAAGCGCCCCCCACCTACCCGTGGATGTGAAGGCCCTAGGGGCGGATTTCCTGGCCCTTTCTGGCCACAAGATGCTGGGACCCACGGGGGCCGGGGTCCTTTGGGGCCGGTACGAGGTCCTGGAAGGGATGGCACCCTTCCTAGGGGGTGGGGAGATGATCCGGGAGGTCCACGTGGACCGCTCCACCTACGCCCCCCCACCCCAGCGCTTTGAGGCCGGCACCCCTCCCATCGCCGAGGCCATCGCCTTGGGAGAGGCCGCCAGCTACCTGATGGAAATCGGCATGGAACGGGTCTTTGCCCACGACCGGACCCTCCTGGAATACGCCCTAGGGCGCCTTTCCGAGGTGCCGGACCTGAAGGTGTATGGCCCCAGGGGGGAGGACCGGGGTGGGGTGATTCCCTTTACCCTAGGCCGCCTCCACCCCCACGACCTGGCCACCTTCCTGGACCAGGAGGGGATTGCGGTAAGGGCGGGGCACCACTGCGCCCAACCCTTGCATCGCAAGCTGGGCCTTGCGGCCACCGCACGGGCCAGCTTCTACCTCTACAACACCCTCGAGGAGGTGGACCGCTTCGTGGAGGCCCTCCTCCGCATCCACACCCGCTACCGGGCCTGGCTATAATGGGGGAATCCATGAGCGTCCTTGACGAGCTTTACCGGGAGATCATCCTCAGGCACTACCAGAGCCCCAAGAACTTCGGGGTTCTGCCCCAGGCCACCAAGACCGCGGGGGGCCTGAACCCTTCTTGCGGGGACCAGGTGGAGGTGATGGTGCGCCTGGAAGGGGATACCATCGCCGACATCCGCTTCCAGGGGCAAGGGTGCGCCATCAGCACCGCCAGCGCCTCCCTGATGACCGAGCTGGTGAAGGGGAAGAAGGTGGCGGAGGCCCTGGAGCTTTCCAGGAAGTTCCAGGCCATGGTGGTGGAAGGAGCCCCGCCTGACCCAGCCCTAGGGGACCTTTTGGCCCTCCAAGGGGTGGCCAAGCTTCCCGCCCGGGTGAAGTGCGCCACCTTGGCCTGGCATGCCCTGGAGGAGGCCTTGCGGTGAGGCGTTACCCCGCCCACAAGGTGACCCCCTTGCTGGTCCAGCACCCCGACCTGATGGAGGCCTGGAAGGAGGCGGCCAGGGCGGGGCTCTTGAGGGCGGAAAGCCAGGAGGGGCGCAACTATGTGGTGGTGGAGGACCCAAGCCTCATCGCCCGGCTCAAGGCCTTGGGCCTCGAGGGGGAAGCGGTGAAGGAGGCCTAGATGCGGGGTGTGGTGTTTTTGCACGCCTTTCCCTATAACCCCAAGATGTGGCAGGAGGAGGTGGCCTACTTCCGAGGCCGGCTTCCCGTGCTGGCCCCCCATTACCTGGGGCTATCCCTTTCCCAGGCGGCAGAGAAGGTACTAGGGGAGATGGACGAGGCCGGCCTGGAGGAGGCGGTCTTCGTGGGGCTTTCCATGGGGGGCTACCTCATCTTTGAGCTGTGGCGCAGGGCCCCGGAGCGCTTCCTGGGCTTGGTCCTGGCGGATACCCGCGCCGGAGCCGACACCGAGGAGGGCCGGAAAAACCGCTACGCCCTGAGGGAGCGGGTCTTGGCGGAGGGGGTGGGCTTCCTCCCCGAGGCCCTTCTCCCAAGCCACCTGGGCAAGACCACCCGGGAGGAAAAGCCCGAGGTGGTGGAAAGGGCTAAGGCCCTCATCCTGGAAGCCACCCCCGAGGCGGTGGCAGGAAGCCTCCTGGCCCTGGCGGAACGGCCCGACTCCACCCCCCTTCTTCCCGGGATCCACCGCCCGGCCCTGGTCCTGGTGGGGGAGGAGGACGCCCTTACCCCTCCCGAGGAGGCCAAGGCCCTGGCCAAGGCCTTGCCCGACGCCCGCATGCTCATCCTCCCCGGGGCCGGGCACCTGGCCAACCTGGAAAACCCCCGGGCCTTCCGCACAGCCCTCTTGGGTTTCTTGGCGGAACTATTCTAGAGGCGGAAAGCCTCCTCCACCTTCAGGGTGAGGCCCAAGCAGGGAATAGGGGCCTCCTCCCCCTCCTCTTCCACAAAACCCTCCGCCGTCCTGCGGTACAGGGTGAAGCGGCGGCTCCCCAGGTCCACTAGGAGATAGACCAAGAGGCTTTCCAGGGTTTCGTAAAGGGCCCGCTTCTCCCGCCGGTCCTGGGCCTCGGTGGCGGGGGAAAGGACCTCCACCACGGCACAGGGGGCCTCCTCGTAGTAGGGATGGGGAGGACCGGGTTGGCACACCACCATCACATCGGGGTAGTAGACGGCCTCATCCCGAATCCTCAGCTTCATGTCGCTCATGTACACCCGGCACCCCTTGGTCCTGGCCGCCTCCAGAAGGCGGGCGGCGATGTTGAGGGCCACCCGGTTGTGGAGGGCGCTGGCCCCCGCCATGGCGTAGACGCGGCCCCGCAGGTACTCCCGCTTCACCGGGGAGCGGGCCTCCTCCTGCAAATAGGCCTCCAGGGTCACGGGAAGCCTTGGGGCCAGCATCTAGGCCATCCTATCATCCTCCGCCTTGGGTCCGCGGGCCATGAGGGCAGAAAGGGCCTTCAAAGGGTCCAGCCCCCCATAGGCCACCCCGTACACCGCCTCGGCGATGGGAAGCTCAAGCCCCGTCCGCTCCCGCCAGGCCATGAGGGCCTTGACCGCATAAAGCCCCTCCACCACCCCCCGGTCCTCGAGGCGCTCCAAAGCCTCCCCCCGCACCAGCCGCTCCCCCGCCCCCCGGTTGCGGGAGTGGAGGCTGTAGGCGGTGGCCAGGAGGTCCCCCAGGCCGGAAAGCCCGTAGAAGGTGGCCTCCACGCCTCCCAAGGCGGTGCCAAAGCGCACCATCTCCCTAAGGCCCCGGGTGAGGAGGGCCGCCTTGGCGTTATCCCCAAGGCGGAGCCCGTCCACCATCCCCGCCGCCAGGGCCAGGACGTTTTTCAAGGCTCCGCCCAACTCCACCCCCCGCCGGTCCTGGCTGGTGTAGACCCGGAAGGTGGGCCCGGAGAAAAGCTCCTGCACCCTCCTGGCTAGCTGCAAAGGCCCTGCCGCCACGCTGGCCGTGGGGAGAAGGCGGGCCACTTCCTCCGCATGGTTGGGGCCGGAAAGGACGGCCACCGGCCTCCCTGTCAAGGCCTCCACCACCTCGCTAGGGGTGTGCAGCCCCCCTTCCTTAAAGAAAAGCCCCTTGGTGGCGGAAAGGTACCAGGGGGCCCGGGGCAAGGCCTGGAGGGTTTCCTCCAAGGCCTTGGAGGGCAGGGCCACCACCGCCAGCTCCGCCCCCTCCAAGGCCTCCTCGGGGTCGGCGGTGGGGTAGAGATAGGCGGGAAGGGCCACCCCGGGTAGGTAGTCCTTGTTTTCCCGTCGGGCGCGGAGCTCCTCTGCAAGCTCTTTTCTCCTGGCCCAAAGGGTCGTGGGGATCCCCTTGCTGGCGAGGAGTACCCCCAAGGCCGTCCCCCAAGCCCCAGCCCCCAGGATGGCCACCTTCATAGGAGTAGGCTCACCTCCCAGGCCTCGTACCAGGCAGCCAGAACCAGGAAGAGGGCCCCCAGGTAGAAGGCAAGGAGAAGGGCCCTAAGCCCCTTCCGATACCCCTCCCCTCCCGCCGTCTTGGCCAGAAGCACCAGCCCCCCGAAGGTGACCAGGATGTAGGCCTGAAGCTCCAAGATTAGGGTGGGTAGGTGGATCAGGAAGGCGGGGCCCAAAAGGGCCGGGGAAAGGGCAAAGCCAAAGACCAAGTAGCGAAGGGCGTTGAAAAGGAAAACCGGGATGCCAAAGAGCAAGGCGGGGATAAGCCCGGTGAGGAAAAGCCCCTGGCTGAAGTTCCAGTGGAAAATGACCCCGGCCAGGACGAGAACCCCCTTCCCCGTGGCCTCTCCCACGCCCATGGCCTCGAGGGCCCCTGCGAAAAGGGCCTGGACCGCCCTGGCCATCTCCGGCATCCCATAGGCCAAAAGGGCCCCCAGGGCAAAGAGGCCGTAGAGGAAAAGGTTGGTGAAAAGGTAAAGCCCCTTATAGGCGCGAAGAAGGGCCAGGGCCTCTAAAAGCCAGGCGCGGAAGGGGGAGGGCTGGAAAAGGAGAAAGGCCCAAAAGAGGGAAAGGAGCAAAAACCCCCACCCCGCCAAAGGGCTTAGGAGGTACCCAGGGAGGGAAAGCCCCTGGGGGCGGAAGTAGACCCGCTTCACCTCCCCCCCCTCCAGGACCACCACCACCTCCCCCACCGCCTCCCCCACGGCCGCGGGGAAGAGGACCCGGTTCCCCTCCACCTGGGGGCTATCCAGGTTGAGGGAAAGACCCTTAGGGGGTGGCGGGAAAGAGGCGTAGCGCTCCAAAAGCCTCGGGGCCTCCCCCGGGGAAGCCCTTAGGACCTCCTCGAGGCTTGGCGAAAGCTTTCCGGCAAGCCAAGCCTCCACCGCCTGGCGGCCCAACTCCACGGGGGAAGAGGCCAGGGCCCCAGGGAGGAAAAGGAGAAGCCAGGCCAGGAAGCGCACGGCCTCAAACCTCCTCCAAGGGCACCCCGCCCCGGCAGAGGGGGCAGGCCTCGGGAGCGTAATGGGGCACCTCCAGCTTCAGGAGGGCCCGGAAGGGAACACCGAAGTCCGCCTTCCCCCCGCTCCGGTCCACAATGGCCCCCACCCCCAGCAAAACCCCCCCCCTGGCCTCCGCCGCCCGGATGGCCTTGCGCACGCTCTCCCCCGTGGTTACCACATCCTCCACCGCCAAAAAGCGGTCGCCCGGATTCACGGTGAGGCCCTTGCGCAGGGTCATGCCCCCTTGGCCGTCCTTTTCGGCAAAAAGGGCCCTGGCCCCCAAGGCCTTGGCCACCACGAAGGAAAGGACGATCCCGCCCAAGGCCGGGCCGATGACGAAATCCACCTTCTCGTCTTCAAAAAGCTTGCCCAAGGCCTCCCCCACCGCCTCCGCGTAGAGGGGATGCTGCAAAAGGGCCGCGGATTGCAGGAAGACCGGCGAATGCCACCCCGAGCGCAGGAGGAAGTGCCCTTCCAAAAGGGCCCCCGTCCTGCGGTAGAGCTCTAGGACATCCATCCCCCCTACTCTACCAAAGCCCTCAGGAAGTCCTCCGCCGCCCGCAACGCCCCCTCGAGATCCGGCCGGCCCCCCGGGTAGAAAAGGGCGCGGCTAGCGGTGTTTAAAAGCCCGGGGCCCTTCAAGGGCCTCCCCCCTTGCGCCCCCACCCCGGGAAGGAGCAAGGGGGCCCGGGGAGCCACCTCCCGCACCCGCCAAACCGCCTCCGGGTAGGTGGCCCCCACCACCAGGCCCACCCGGCTCCACTCCCCTTCGCGGTACCCCTCCCCCGCCTGGGCCAAGGCCTCCGCCAGATGGAGGTAAAGGGGTTTTCCCTCCACCCCTAGGTCCTGCAGGAAGCCCGAGCCCGGGTTGGAGGTCTTGACCAGGACGAAGACCGCCCCCTGGCTTTCCTCGGCCGCCTGGAAAAAGGGGCTGAGGGCCTCTAGGCCCAAGTAGGGGTTCACGGTGAGGGCGCTTCCGGGAAAGCGCCTAAGGTAGGTCTCGGCATAGGCCGCGGCGGTGGTGCCGACATCCCCCCGCTTCCCGTCAAAGATCACCGGGAGGCCCATGACCCGGGCGGCGCTGGCCAGCTCCAGGAGAAGTTCCATGCCCTTAGGACCCAAGGCCTCAAAAAAGGCCAGCTGGAACTTAACCGCAGCCAGCTTGGGCGCTAAGGCCTCAAACACCTCCAGGGAGTACCGCCTTAGATGCCGAAGGGGTTCAGGCCCATGAAGCCCAGGCCTGGGATCCACCCCCAGGACCAAGGGCGGGCGGGTAAGGGCGAGGAGAAAGTCCATGCTCTCCACTATAGGCCTTGACAACCCCGGCCCCTTGGGCCTAGAGTTACCGGCGTAACGCAAGGAGGGAGTATGAAGAAACTCATCCTGGCTTTAAGCCTTCTGGCCCTGGCCGCATGCCAACAGCAGGGCACCCTCAGCCCCCAGGCCTTTAGGGAACCGGGCCAGACCTACATCGCCATCCTGGAGCCCACGGCCTCCCCAGGTATGGCCGGGCGCTTCACTGAGCGGCTTGCCGCTTTGGAAAGGGCCCACGGCCTCGCGGTGCCGGCGGAGGACCGCCTCGAGGCCCTGGGGGCCGTCATCCTCCGCAACCTCACCCCCGCCCAGGCCCAGCGCCTAGCCCAAGACCCCCGGGTCTACGCCCTGACCCCGGACCAGGAGGTGAGGGCCTACGCCCAGACCATCCCCTGGGGCGTGGAGCGCATCGGCGCCCCCTCCACCACCGCCAAGGGGGCCAGCGTCTCCGTGTACGTGGTGGACACCGGCATCAAGGTGGGGCATGAGGACCTCACCAACCTAATGGGGGGGTATGCGGTGGTGAAGTGCCGGGGCAAGTGCCGCGCCGCCTACGACGACGACAACGGCCACGGCACCCACGTGGCGGGCACGGTAGCCGCAGTGAATAACAGCGTGGGCGTCTTAGGGGTGGCCCCCGCCGCCGAGCTTTGGGCGGTGAAAGTCCTTTCCGGCTCGGGCTCTGGCTCCACCAGCGGCATCGTCCAGGGCATCAACTGGGTGATCAGCCACAACAACGGCGGCAAGCCCAAGGTCATCAACATGAGCCTGGGGGGTAGCGGCACCGACGACCAAGACGGTCAGTACTGCCCCAGCACCCGTTCCAGCAACGCCTTCCACAACGTCATCCAAAAAGCGGTGTGCGACTACCGGATCACCGTGGTGGTGGCCGCCGGCAACGAGGGGGACAACGCCGCCAACCATACCCCCGCCGCCTACGACGAAGTCATCACTGTAAGCGCCACCAACAGCCAAGACGACTGGCCCTCCTGGTCCAACTACGGACCCGACGTGGACATTGCCGCCCCTGGCGTCTCCATCCTCTCCACCTGGAACTCCTCCACCTCCAGCTACAACACCATCAGCGGCACCTCCATGGCAAGCCCCCACGTGGCCGGAGCCGCCGCCATTGTGCTCTCCCGCTACCCCAACTACACCCCAGCCCAGGTGAAAGAGGCCATCCTGCAAAACGCCGAGAGCACCGCAGGCTGGCAGAACACGTCGGGTAAACCCCACCCTGAGCCCTTCTTAAACGTGAGAGGATTCTAGCCCTTCCCAAGGAAAACCCCCCGCCTAAGGGCGGGGGGCGGTCTTTCCCGGAAAAAAGAAAGCCCCCTTGCGGGGGTTTACACCGTTGGACCACGGGGTCTTGAAAGCGCAGGAACGGGCCTTGGTTGCTCCTTAGAAAGGAGGTGATCCAGCCGCACCTTCCGGTACAGCTACCTTGTTACGACTTCGCCCCAGTCACGAGCCCTACCCTCGGCGCCTGCCCTAAGGCTCCCGGCGACTTCGGGTAGAACCCGCTC
>NZ_CALLUR010000135.1:0-3913 GCF_938010445.1 uncultured Thermus sp. | reverse complement strand
GTGGTGGAAAAGGGACGCTTCGTGGGGGTTCCTGAACCCCATCCCCTGGCCCCCTAGAGGTCCTTGCGTTCGAAGACCAAAGCGGCCAGAAAGGCAAAGCCCAGGGTGTAGATAAAGAGGAGGGGAAGCCCAAGCCCGGCGGCCTGGGGCCTCAGGTGCAGGTCCAGGTAGGTGGTGAGGAGAAAGGGGGTAAGGGCGGGGAAGGCCACCAGAAGCCGCATGAGAAGAAGCGTGGCCACCGCCGCCAAGGCGCTGGCCGTGGTGGAGAGGAAAATCGTGGCGTAAAGGAGGGCCAAGGCAGCGAGGGGCAATAGGACCACCCCCGCCAAAAGATGGGCGTGGAGGAGCTCGCCTAGGGCCTGCTGGGCGCTCAGGAAGCCCGCGCCGGCAAACCCCCCTTGTCCGAGCCCCGTGCCCCCATAGAAACCACCTAGCCCATGGGGTAGGCCCGCCAGGAGGCTTCCCAGGAAGCTTGCGCCGAGGAGGGCAAAGGGGTAGAGGAGTACCGCCAGGAGCTTGGCCAGGAGCAGGGCGGTCCGGGGCAGGGGCCTTAGGAGAAGGCTTTTTAGGGTACCCTGGCTTATCTCGCTACCCAAGGATTCGCTGGCGGCCATGACCACCAAGAAGGGAAAGAGGAACTCCATCCCCGCCAGGAGGCTTAAGGAGACCACCTGCCAGCCCGAGGCCAGGACCAGGCCGTAGACCTCCTTAAGCCCTGGGGCCAAGGCCCAGAGAAAGGGGAGAAGGAAAGCGGCCAAAAGGCCAAGCCCTACAGAGCGCAGACGGAAGAGCTTAAAGAGTTCAAATATCACAAGCCTAAACATGCTTCACCCTCTCTTGGTAGTAGGCCATCAGGTCAAACCCTTGAGGGTGCAAGGCCTTGACCCGGTAGCCTTCCCGGAGGAGGACCCTAAGGGCTTCCTCCGGGTTCCCCTCAAAGAGGATGACCTTTCCTTGCAGGCGGGGATGGGTAATCCCAGGCAGGGTTCTGAGGAGGGCCAGGGCACCCTCCAAGGGCTCGGCCTCCAGGCGAAAGATCTCGCGCCCCTCGAGGCGCACCTCGTCCAAGAGCCTGCCCCCGCCCAGGATGCCCACCTTGTGGGCGTAGCGGCTTACCTCCTGCAGGTGGTGGGTGGAGAGAAGGACCGCCACTCCTTCCTGGGCTAGCTCCTCGAGGAGGCCATGGACCAGCTCCACCCCTTCGGGGTCCAGGCCGCTGGTGGGTTCATCCAGGACCAGTACCTTGGGGTGGTGCAGGATGGCCGCCGCCAGGCCCAAGCGCTGCCTTTGGCCTAGGGAGTAGCTACCCACCTTCTGGTCGGCCACGGCAAGCAGCCTAAGCCGGGCCAGCACCTCGCTGATGCGGCCTTCGTCCTTAATCCCTGCCAAGTACGCCTGCATCCTCAGGTTCTCCCGGCCCGTGAGGTAGGGGTAGAAGGCGGCGGGGGCCTCCACCACCGCCCCTAGGTGGCGCCGGGCTTGGGGATTCTGGTGCACATCCTCCCCCAAAAGGAGGGCCCGGCCTGCCGTGGGAAAGGCCAGGCCTGTGACCAGGCGGATCAAGGTGGTCTTTCCCGAGCCGTTGGGCCCGGCTAGGGCATAGACCTCCCCGGGGCGCACGGCTAGACTTACGTTTTCCAGAATGGGCTTCCTCCCGTAGCGTTTGCCCAAGCCCTCTAGCCTTAGGGCATCCATGGGTGCTATACTACCCAAGCCCCCGGTCCAGCGCGACGGTCCGGGCGTGAACCGGGTCAGGTCCGGAAGGAAGCAGCCCTAAGCGCCACGGGTCGGGTGCCGCTGGGTAGCCGGGGGCAGTTATCCACAGGGTTATCCACAAGGTCTCGGAGTTGCTGGGCGCCGGGTTTAAACGCGTCAAGCCCCTTGGGAACGGGTATTTTATTCACCCCTTTCTCTGAGGCGCCGTACGGACCACCCCCTTTTCCACAAGCCGGGCCACTTCTTCGGGGGCGTACCCGGCTTTCCTCAACACCTCTTCCGTGTGCTCTCCCAAAAGGGGCGGGGGTAGGGAGGGTTTTGCGGGGGTGCGGGAGAGAAAGCGCAAGGGGTTGGCCAGGGTGGGCAAAGGGCCCAAAAGGGGGTGGGAAAGGGTCCAGATGGCCCCCCGGGCCTGGGCCTGGGGATCTTGGAAGGCCTCGGCCAAGTCGTTGACAGGAGCGGCGGGGATGCCTGCCTCCTTGCACCTTTGGAGCCAGTAGGCCCGGGGCTGGGTCCGGAGAACGGCAGACAGGGCTTCCACCACTTCCTCCCGGGCCTCCACCCTTTGGGGGTTGGTGGGGAACCGCTTTAAGAGGTCGGGTAAGTCCAGAACCTGGCAAAGCCGGGCAAACTGCTCGTCGTTCCCCACCGCTAAAACCAGCCAGCCGTCTGCGGCGGGAAAGGCCCCATAGGGCACGATCTGGGCGTGGGCGTTGCCCAGGCGCTTAGGGGGCTTTCCCGTGAGGAGGTAGCTTTCCCCCAGGTTGGCCAGGGCGAAGAGGCCCACGTCAAAAAGAGAAAGGTCTATGTGCTGGCCGAGGCCGCTTCTTTCCCGCTCCAAAAGGGCGGCAAGCACGGCCACCGCTCCCATCATGCCCGTCATCACGTCAATCCAGGCCACCCCCACCTTCATGGGGGGGCCCGCTGGCTCCCCGGTGACGGACATGATGCCGGTATAGCCCTGCAAGGCGGCGTCGTACCCGGGTTCCTGGGCCCGGGGTCCCGTGTGGCCGAAACCGGTGATGGAAAGGTAGACCAGGCGGGGGTTTAGCTCTTTAAGGCTTTCGTAATCCAGACGGTAGCGCTTCAGGTCCCCGGTTTTGAAGTTCTCCACCAAGACATCGGCGCCTTGGGCTAGCCTCCGCACCACCTCCTGGCCCTCTGGGGTTTTCAAGTCCAAGGCCAAACTCCGCTTTCCTCGGTTCACGGAGAGGAAGTAGGCACTTTCCCCCTGGACAAAAGGAGGTCCCCACCCCCGGGTTTCGTCCCCCCAGGGGGGTTCCACCTTGATGACCTCGGCCCCTAGGTCGGCCAGGATCATGGTGCAAAGGGGGCCTGCCAGCACCCGGGAAAGGTCCAGCACCTTGATGCCGGAAAGGGGTCGCATGGGAGCATCATAAACAAGCTATATTGGTGGCGTGGGCCGGGCTTTAGGGCATCTTTTGGTCTTTTTGGTTCTCCTTTTCGTCCTCCTTCCCTTCCTCTGGATGGCCTACGCTGCTTTCATGCCCAAGGAAGCCGTGTACTCGGGGGAACTGTTCTCAAAGGTGGGTTTTAGCCTGGAGAACGTGCGGGGCTTGGCGAAAGAAGGGTTTTGGAGCCGGCTTTTCTTTTCCATGATGCTTTCTGGAGGGGTGGTCCTCCTTCAGCTCCTCACGGCCCTTTTGGCCGCTTACGCTTTGAGGGCTGGGCTTGGGCTTTTGCCCTTTTACCTGGTGCTTATGGCCGTACCCGCCGAGCTCCTTTTGGTACCCCTCTATGGCATTCTCAGAGGGCTTTCCCTTTTGGATACCGCCCTTGCCCTGGCCCTACCCTTTGCTGCTAGCCCCTTCGTCATCTACCTGGTCTACCAGGCCATGCGGGCGGTACCCGAGGAACTTTTGGAGGCAGCCCGGCTGGATGGGGCGGGGCACCGGGTGCTTCTTTTCCAGATCCTTTTCCCCTTGGTGCGGCCCACCTTGGTGGCGGCTGGGGTCTTGGCCTTCGCTGCCCATTGGAACCTGGTCCTCTACCCCCGGGTGATGGTTTCTGATCCAAGGTTTTGGACTCTCCAGACCTGGCTTACGGACCTGCAGCGCAAATACCCCACGGACTGGGGCCTTCTTTCTGCCGCTGCCCTCTTCTCGGTGCTTCCCATCGCCCTTCTCTATTTGCTCTTTGAGAGGCGGGTGGTGGCCACCTTTGAGGAGGGGCTTAA
>NZ_CALLUR010000134.1:0-17027 GCF_938010445.1 uncultured Thermus sp. | reverse complement strand
TGGCCAAAGAGTTGCCGGCTTCCTATGTCCTCTGCGGTGGCCTTCAGGTGGGCCCGCACCTGGCCCGGGGTCCAGTCCTTGTGCAGGGCCTTCACCAGGCCGGCCACCGCGGCCACGTGGGGGCTGGCCATGGAGGTACCGGCATACCAGGCGTAGGCGGGAAGGTTTTCCGTGACGATGATGGTGGAAAGGATCAGGTGGTAACGCCACCCAGGAGGGCGCTGGTTGCTGGGCCGGGCGCACCAGGTTTGGCCGTTTTCGTCCAGGCCGCAGTCGCCTCCGGGGGCGGAAAGATCCACGGCGGCCCCGTAGTTGGAGTAGAAGGCCAGGATGTCCTGGCCGGGTACAGCGTTCAGGGTCTCGTTGGTGGGGTAGGGGTACCGCCAAAGGGGGGTGGCGGTACCGGTGGCGGAGACGGAGACCACCGTGGGGAGGTCAGAGGGGATGTGGACGATGTAGCCGTTGGCGTTTTGGGCGCTGTTCCCCGCTGAGGCTACGATCACCGTGCCCATGCGGTTGGCGTACTTCATCACCCGGTCCCAGGCCACCATGGCGGCCACGTCGTCCTTATTGCGGGTGTCCAGGGTGCCACCCAGGCTCATGTTGATGACGTCGTAGCCCTTTTGGGCAGCATCTATGATGGCCTCAAAGATGGGGCCGTCAAAGGCGCCAACGTCGTCGTATTCCTGACCGCCTTCAGTAAAGTGGATCCGGTCAAACACCTTGTAGGCGGCGATCCTCAGCCCCGGGGCCACCCCCACCACCCGGCCCCCACCGAAGGCGGCGGCGATGGTACCGGAGACATGGGTCCCGTGGGCTTCGTAGAGGGTACTGGGGGCAGGGGTGCACAGGTTGTTGGGGTCAAGGTTATCAAAGTCAATCCACAGGGTGTACTTGGGGTAGCTGGGGGTGTTGTTGGGACCTGCGGTTTCATAACAGTAGTTGGTGGCCACGAAATCCGTGATCTGGCCTACCAGGTCCGGGTGGTTGTCCATGACCCCGGTGTCCAGCACGGCCACCGTGGCCCGGCCCTGGACCTCCAGGGGCACCCTCCGCCACACCTCAGGAGCGCCGATCCGTCTGATGTCCCACTGGTACTTGTAGAGGTTGTCGGCTGTGGTGGGTGCGCCATAGGTTTCTTCTTGGAAAAGGATGCGTTCCGTCTTGGGCAAGGTGTAGCGGCGCTCTGGTCCTACCGCCAGGACCTGGGGGTTTCGGGCCAAGCGGTTGGCTGTGGCTCGGTCCGCCACCACCGTCAGGGCCCCGATGGGCTCCAAGACCTTGACCACCCGTGCACCAACGCTTTGGGCCAGGGCCTGGGCGTTGGGGGGCAGGGTTTCGCTCTTGAAAACCACCAGGTACCGCTCCTTAGGTGCCACTCCTTGAACGGAAAGGCCGGAACCCATGGGCCCCTGCTGGGTGCAGGAGAACAGCCCTAGGGCCAAGAGAGCCAAGAATACAAAGCCAACCATCTTGCGCATGGTCCACCTCCGGTGTTGCCCCCGCATTCTATTCCCCTAGCCAAGATCAGGCAAGTAAGATGAACGGGTATGGCGAAGGAGAAGGGTCTAACGCCGCAAAGCCAGGACTTCAGCGAGTGGTACCTCGAGGTCATCCAAAAAGCGGAGCTCGCCGACTACGGGCCGGTGCGGGGCACCATCGTGGTGCGTCCCTATGGGTATGCCCTTTGGGAAAACATCCAGGGGGTCCTAGACCGCATGTTTAAGGAAACTGGCCACCAAAACGCCTACTTCCCCCTCTTCATCCCCATGAGCTTCCTGCAAAAGGAGGCCGAGCACGTGGAGGGTTTCTCCCCGGAGCTGGCCGTGGTCACCCATGCGGGGGGCGAGGAGCTGGAGGAGCCTTTAGCCGTGCGCCCCACCTCGGAGACCGTGATCGGCTACATGTGGTCCAAGTGGATCAAAAGCTACCGCGACCTTCCCCAGCTTCTCAACCAGTGGGGCAACGTGGTGCGCTGGGAGCTTCGCACCCGGCCCTTCTTGCGCACCAGCGAGTTCTTGTGGCAGGAGGGACACACCGCCCACGCCACCCGGGAGGAGGCGGAGGAAGAGGTGCGCCGGATGCTTGCCATCTACGCCAAGCTGGCCCGGGAGTACGCTGCCATCCCGGTGGTGGAGGGGATGAAGACGGAGAAGGAGAAGTTCGCCGGGGCGGTCTACACCACCACCATTGAGGCCTTGATGCGGGATGGCAAGGCCCTGCAGTCGGGTACCAGCCACTACCTGGGGGAGAACTTCGCCCGGGCCTTTGACATCAAGTTCCAGGACAAGGACCTCCAGGTGAAGTACGTGCACACCACCAGCTGGGGGTTGTCCTGGCGTTTTATTGGCGCCATCATCATGACCCATGGGGACGATCAGGGCCTCATCCTGCCCCCCCGCCTGGCCCCCATCCAGGTGGTGATCGTGCCCATCTACCGGGAGGAAAGCCGGGAGAGGGTCCTGGAGGCGGCCTGGGATCTCAAGAAGCGCCTTCTTGCGGCGGGGCTTCGCGTCCATCTGGACGACCGGGACCAGTACACCCCAGGGTACAAGTTCCACGAGTGGGAGCTTAAGGGGGTGCCCTTCCGCATAGAGCTGGGGCCCAAGGACCTGGAGGCGGGCGAGGCCGTGCTGGCGAGCCGCCTGGGGGGAAAGGAGCGCCTGGCTTTGGAAACCCTCCCCATCGTGCTACCCGAGAAGCTGGATGCCTTCCACCAGGCCCTCTACCAACGGGCCCTGGAGTTCCGGGAGGCCCACACCCGCAAGGTGGACACCTACGAGGAGTTCAAGGAGGCGGTGCAGGAAGGCTTCGCCTTGGCCTTCCACTGCGGGGACCGGGCCTGCGAGAAGGCCATCCAGGAGGAGACCACCGCCACCACCCGTTGCGTGCCCTTTGAGGCCGAGCCGGAACAGGGGGTTTGCGTGCGCTGTGGGCGGGAAAGCGCCTACGGCAAGCGGGTGTTTTTCGCCAAGGCCTATTAACGCCCGTGAGGGTCCAGGGACGGAAGGTTTACTGGCGCTGGTTCGGGGAGGTTTTCCTCGAGGGGGGGCTGAGGCTTCGCATGACCGGGGACGCGGCGAAATGGCTCCGTCCCGGGGATCGGGTTCGGCTGACCACGGAGTTCCGCCAACCCCTTCTGGGCTTTGACGAGTACGCCCTCAAGGGGGTTTTCCCCGTGTGGCCCTTGTTCCTCAAGACGCTGGACCACATTCGGGAAAGCCCCCTAGGGGGCGAGGTGTACCGTTACCGTCTGCGCGCGCGGGAGGCCATGTATGAGGGGGATTTTGAGGCCATCGCCGAGCTGGAGCAGTACCACTACGCCTCGGAGAAGGAGGTGGTGGCCCAATGGGTCTGCCCCCGTTGCGGGAAGACCCTTCTTGCCAACACCAAGCCCCTTTGTGGATGCGGGGGGGAGGCCCGCCTGAAGGAGATCCGGGGCTCCACCCCGGCCAGCCGGTTCCTCATCCTGGAGTTGGTGGAGCGCCTACCCTTTGAGCCCCGGATCCTGGGCTACGTGCGCCTGGATCCACCCCTTCCCCGGATGCACCGCAGGATCCCTGGGGGTGTGGAGCGGAACATCCGCGAGCGCATCTTTCCGCAGGATTGGTTCCACCCCACCTTTGAGGGCGGGGAGGACTGGGAAGGAGCCCTGGACCAGGTGTACACCGCCGCCAGCCGCATCGCCCGGGTGGTGGTGCATCCCGACTACCGCTCGGAGGGTCTGGGGGCCCTTTTGGTGGAGCTGGCTTTGGCGTGGGTTAAGGAGCGGGCGGTTCCCGAGGGCAGGCGGGAGAAGCACCTGGTGTACACCGTGGCCCAGATGGCCCGCTACCATCCCTTCTTTGAGAAGGTGGGTTTCCGCTACCTCTTTGATACCGCCTCGGGAAGGCCGGTTTTGGCCTATCCCCTTACAGGGGAAGCGGAGCACTACATGGAGCAGTTCTTAAAGGAGGACCCCTACGCCAGGGCCCACCGGGGGAGGCTTTTCGTTTCCCGTTTTGGGAAGGTGCAGGGGTTGGCGGAGCCCGTCCGGCTGGTGGGGGTTCGCAAGGGGTATCGGAACCATTTGGACCTATCCGACCTTTCCCCCGAGGTGCAGGAGACCCTTGCAGCCTTTGGGGTCAAGGCCCGGGTTTTGGAGCGGGCGATCCTTAGGGAGGTGGACCTCGAGGTTCCTCCGGGCAGCGTGGTGGCCATAGCCGGAGCCAGCGGCGCAGGAAAGACCACCCTTCTTCGCCTCCTCCTGGGGGAGCCCCCGGATGGGGGAGAGGTGGAGGTGCCCCAGGGCAGGCGGGTGGCCTATATCCCGGGGGAATGGGAGGTGGACCTGGGCCAGGAGCCCATCTTGGAGAGACTTTATCGCCAGCTTGGGGATGTGGGGGCGGCCATAGAGGTGCTAAACCGGGTGGGGCTTTCCGACGCCGTGCTCTACCGGGCGAGGCCGAAGGAGCTTTCCACGGGGCAGCGGGAGCGCTACCGCCTGGCCCTCTTGGTGGCCCAGCGCCCCGATCTGCTCCTGATCGACGAGTTTGCGGCCCACCTGGACGTGCCCACGGCCAGGCGGGTGGCCCTGGGCCTGGGCAAGCTGGTGCGCCAGGCGGGCATCACCCTAATGGTGGCCACCCACCGCCAGGAGGTGATCGCCTCTTTGGATCCGGACCTCCTGGTCTTTGTGGGGTATGGGGGGCTTATGGCCATACCTCGGAAAGATCCACGAAGATGACCCTGCCGGGCTTTTTGGGCACGAAGAGGGGTTCTTCGTAGCGGAAGGCGTTGCGCAGGATCCAGGCATACAGGGGCTGTTCCCCGGCGTAGGCCCGGAGAAAGGCTTCGTCCGCCAGGTGTTTTTCCGGGTGGGCTAAAAGCTCCTCCACGGTGAAGGGTCCTTGCACGTCCAGGAGATCGGCTTGGCCGATGAGATACCCGCCGGTGATGATGCCCAAAGGACCCCGATGGCGGGTTTTGCGTTTGCGGATCTCCCAGGTTTTTTTGCCATCCACGATGAGGCTGGCGTAAGGTTCCCGTACAATCAGCCCCAGCTTTGGCGCATCCACACCCCCATTGTAGAGTGGACGCTGTGGGGTGCCCTAGGGAAGGGCTAAAGGAGAAGAAAAGGCGGGCCTTGGCCATCTTGGAGGCCCTAAAGGAGGCTTACCCTGGAGCCAAGACGGAGCTTAAGCACAATAGCCCTTTTCAGCTCCTGGTGGCCACGGTGCTTTCCGCCCAAGCCACGGACAAAAGCGTCAACGAGGCCACCCCAGCCCTCTTTGCCCGCTTTCCCGACGCCCAGGCCTTAGCCCAGGCTTCGCCGGAAGAGGTGGAGCCCTATATAAAGCGCATCGGCCTTTACCGCAGCAAGGCCAAGAACCTGGTGGCCTTAGCCAGAAGGCTGGTGGAGGAGCATGGGGGGGAGGTACCCAGGGAAAAGGAGGCCTTGATGGCGCTACCGGGGGTGGGCTGGAAGACGGCCACCGTGGTTCTGGGGGCGGCTTTTGGCGTGCCGGGCATTGCCGTGGACACCCACGTGGCCCGCTTGGCGAGAAGGCTATGCCTCTCCCAGGCCAAAAGCCCCGAGGGGGTGGGCAAGGACCTCGAGGCCCTATTTCCCAAAAAGGACTGGGTATTCGTCCACCACGCCCTGGTGCTCCACGGGCGGTACGTGTGCCTGGCCCGGAAGCCTCGCTGTGGGGACTGCCCCTTGGCGGCCCATTGCCCCAGCCGGCAGGAAGGGTAGTTGGGGGCTGTAGCCCAGGTTTGCCCTTCCGGGGAGAGGTCTGTAATGAAGAATGTACTGAGTACAGCAGAGTACCGGCTTGTTCTCGCCAGTTTCCTGTGGTCCTTCGGGGCCAATCTGGTCTATTTTTTTCTCAACTTCCACCTCGAGGCCCTGGGCTATAGCCGCCAGGCCATCGGGTTTGCCCAAGCCCTTTTGCTCCTGGTGGGGGTGGTCTTGGCCCTGCCCCTGGCCTACCTCATCCCCCGTCTGGGCTACCGCAAAAGCCTGCTCTTGGCCTTGGCCTTAGCCATGGGAAGCGGGCTGTTTTTGGGGCTTGGCCTTGGGGTATTCCCCTCCTTGGCGGGGTATGGCTTGGCCGGGGCCTTGGTGCAGGGGGCGGGGGCTCCGCTTATGGCCCGGTTGGTGCCGGCGAAGAGGTGGGTTTCCCTTTTCAGCCTACAAGCGGCTTTGACCACGGCCTCGGGGTTTTTCTCCACCCTTCTTGCTGGGTTCCTTTCCGAATGGGTGGGAGCCCGATGGGTGCTTCTTTTCGGGCTGCCCTTTTTCCTCCTGGCCCTGCCCTTTCTCCTTGGGCTTCCCGAGGGCCAGGGGACACCCCCAAGGCTCTCGGGGCGGTTTGGCCTTTGGCTTCGCCTTTTTGTGCCCCAGGCGGTTATCGGCTTTGGGGCCGGGCTGGTGATCCCCTTCTTGAACCTATATATGCGGGAAAAGTTCGGCCTTAGCTACGGGACCACGGGCTTCATCTTTGCCCTTTCCGCCCTGGCTACGGGAGGGGCCATGCTCCTTCAGCCCCCTTTGGTGCGCCGCATGGGGAAACTGGGGGCCATCGTGTTTGTCCAGGCCCTATCCCTACCCTTTTTGGCCATTTTGGCCTGGGTCTCTTGGCTTCCTCTGGTGACCTTGGCCCTCCTCATCCGCGGGGCCCTTATGAACGCTGCCGGGCCGGTCTACGCCGCCTTGGTGATGGATTACCTGGAGGAGGGGGAACGCCCCGGTTTCTTCTTGGTGGAAGCGGCCCTTTGGAGCTTGCTCTTTTCCCTGGGCAGTGCCCTTTCCGGTGCCCTGCAGGAGGCCTTGGGCCTTGCGGCCTTCAACTACCTCTTCGCCACCACCCTGGGCCTGTACGCCCTGGGGATTGCCCTTTGGCCCTGGGCCCTGGGGGGGCTTCGGAGGGCCTATGAGGAACGCACTTCCTGAAGCGGGACGGTCTGTCCTAGACTGGGCCTATGCGCACGGGCATTAGCGTGGAGGAAGCCTTGACCTTGGTTTTGAGGGAGGCCCAAGGGGAGCTTTCCGTGGAGGAGGTTCCCCTAAGGGAGGCGTATGGCCGGGTGTTGGCCCAGGACTTGGCCTCCTTGGTGAACCACCCTGACCAGGACGATACCGCCGTGGACGGCTATGCCTGCCGGCGAGAGGATACCCTGGGGGCCAGCTGGGAAAGCCCTGTGCGCCTTCGGGTTATCGGGGAATCCCCGGCGGGAAGGCCGTTTGCCGGAAGGGTTGGCCAAGGGGAGGCGGTGGCCGTTTACACCGGAGCCCCCATTCCCCAGGGAGCGGATGCCGTCATCCGGGTGGAGGATACCCGTAGGGAGGGGGAATATGTGCTCCTCTTGGCTCCCGCGAGCCCTAAGGACATCCGCCCTCAGGGGGATGACCTAAAAGGGGGAGAGGTGTACCTGCGGCGGGGGGACCTCCTCACCCCGGGGAGGCTGGGCCTGGCGGCGGCCATGGGATATCCGCGCCTAAAGGTATTCCGGCGTCCTCGAGTGGGCATCCTTTCCACGGGGGATGAGGTGGTGGAGCCGGGAGAACCCCTGCCCTTTGGTGGGGTGTACAACTCCAACGCCTATAGCCTTCTCGGCCTGGTACAGGAGGCGGGGGGCGAGCCGGTGCTCCTGGGCAAGGTGGAGGACCAGCCCGATAGGGTGTTGGAAAGTCTGGAGGCGGCAGGGCCTTTGGACCTCCTCCTCACCTCCGGGGGGGTGTCCATGGGGGAGTACGACGTGGTGCGCAAGGTGTTGGAGCAGGTGGGGGAGGTGGTGTTCTGGAAGGTGCAACAACAACCAGGAAAGCCCCTCCTTCTGGCCCGCCTGCGGGGCATCCCCGTCTTGGGGCTTCCGGGAAACCCGGTTTCCAGCATGGTTTCCTTCTTCCTCTACGGCCGGCCCTTCCTCTTCCAGCTCCAGCGCCGCACCGACCCTCCCTACCGGTCCTTGAGGGCCAAGGCCCTCACCCCCTTTAAGGGAGCCCAGGATAGGAAGGCCTTCCGCCGCGGGGTACTTTCCTTTGAGGGGGAGCTGGTGGTGCGCAGCACGGGGAACCAGTCCAGCGGGGTCTTGCGCTCCATGGCCTTGGGCAACGCCTTGGTTGCCCTTTCCCCGGGCCAGGATGCCCAGGAGGGGGAGATGGTGGAGGTCATTCCCTTGACTTTTGTGCTCTAGTTCACTAAACTTAAAGGGTTTTACGGGCTTTACCCCCTCCTTTTCGGGCGCGGGTGGGGCCCGGGAAGTGAGAGAGAATGGAGTTCAAAGATTTTCCCCTGAAGGACGAGATCAAGGAAGCCCTTTTGCGCCGGGGCATCACCGCCCCCACCCCCATCCAGGCGGCGGCGTTGCCCTTGGCCCTCGAGGGCAAGGACCTCATCGGCCAGGCCCGCACGGGTACGGGCAAGACCCTGGCCTTCGCCCTGCCCATCGCCCAGGCCCTGGAGGCCTCCAAGGAACGGGGCCGCCCTCCCCGGGCCTTGGTCCTCACCCCTACCCGGGAGCTGGCCCTGCAGGTGGCCTCGGAGCTGGCGGCGGTGGCCCCCCACCTCAAGGTGGTCACCGTGTACGGGGGCACGGGCTACGGGAAGCAAAAGGAGGAGCTGGCCCGGGGGGCCGATGTGGTGGTGGCCACCCCTGGGCGGGCCCTGGACTACTTGAGGCAAGGGGTTTTGGACCTTTCCCAGGTGCGCATCGCCGTCTTGGACGAGGCGGATGAGATGCTTTCCATGGGGTTTGAGGAGGAGGTGGAGGCCATCCTGGCCGCCACCCCTAAGGAGCGCCAGACCCTCCTTTTCTCCGCCACCTTGCCCTCTTGGGCCAGGAAGCTGGCGGAGCGGTACATGAAAAGCCCTGTGGTCATCAATGTGGTGCGGGAGGAGGGGGTTACCTACCAGGAGGAGGCCATCCCTGCCCCCAACGACCGGCTTGGCCTCCTGTCCGACATCCTTTTTGTAAAGGCGCCCAAGCGGGCCATCGTTTTCACCCGCACCAAGGCCGAGACCGAGGAGGTGGCCACGGGGCTCCTTCGTCTTGGCCATGCCGCCCGGGCCATCCACGGGGACCTTTCCCAAAGCGACCGGGAGAGGGTCATGAAGGCTTTCCGGGAAGGGGAGGTGAAGGTGCTGGTGGCCACGGATGTGGCGGCCAGGGGCTTGGACATCCCCGAGGTGGACCTGGTGGTGCACTACCGCCTGCCCGACAAGCCGGAAACCTACCAGCACCGCTCGGGGCGCACGGGGCGGGCGGGGCGGGGGGGTGAGGTGGTGATCCTCTATGGGCCCCGGGAAAAGCGGGAGCTTTCCGAGCTGGAAAGGGCGGTGGGCCGCACCTTCAAGCGGGTGAACCCTCCCACGCCCGAGGAGGTCCTCGAGGCCAAATGGCACCACCTCCTGGCCCGTCTGGCCCGGGTGCCGGAACGGGACTACAAGCTGTACCAGGACTTCGCCAGCCGTCTTTTTGCCGAGGGGCGGGTGGAGGTGGTGGCGGCCCTCATGGCGCTTCTTCTGGGTGGGGCACCCAAGGAGAAGAGCCTTCTCACGGGCGAAGAGGGCTGGCTGACCTTTAAGGCCACGGGGCCCAGGCTCACCCTGCCCCGGCTGGTGGCCCTCCTGAAGGAGGCGGGCCTCGAGGTGGGGAAGATCGCCCAAGGCGGGGAAGGCTTCTATGTGGACCTCCGCCCCCAGGACCTGCCTAGGCTTTCGGAGGTTCAGGGTGTAAAACTGGAGCGGGCCAAGCGGGTGGAAGCCCTGCCCGAAGCCTACGCGGGCGCCCAAAGTTCTTCCCGGGGCCGCCGCTCAGGCCGGGTTTAGACCCGTTCCCGCCCCGTTGTGCCCCCTAGCTACCCGGGAGCATACCCTGGGGAAGGGACGTACCGGGGCCCCCACCTGGGCTTAGGCCAAGGTGGGGTGGTAAGGAGCTAGGCCCGTCCCCCACGGGAGACGGGCCCTTCTTGGTGCGCCCGGAGGGATTCGAACCCCCGGCCTAGGGCTTAGGAAGCCCCCGCTCTATCCTGCTGAGCTACGGGCGCCCACACCTAGAGGATTCTAGCAGCCTTCTTGGGCCAAGGCAAGCGGCGTGCCTGCTGGGCCTTTGAAGCCTGAAGGATGATTAAAGGTAACGTCCTTGCCCCCTAGTGGGGGGAGTAGGCACCGCCGAAGGCTTTGGGGCTGTGTGTGGGCCTATAGGCTGGCCCGCGGGGATCTTGAAAGGCCTTGGGCGGACTTGCCCCCTCCATGCGCACTTAGAGGGGGGTCAGAGGGGATTCTTGCCGTCTGGGTCCAGGCGTAGTCCCCACGCACGTGGGGATGGCCCGGCGGCCTTATAGCTATCCCCCAGTGCAACGGACAGAAGGATAACAGTAAGCTTATAGAAGCGGGTCCTGGCTCCGCTTGTGCCCTCCTTCACGGAGGCGTACCCTGGAGGCAACATGACTGCGACCAAGGACCTCACCAGCCTTTCGGTGAACGCCATCCGGTTTTTGGCCATAGACGCCGTGGAGAAGGCCAAAAGCGGCCACCCCGGTATGCCCATGGCCATGGCTCCTCTGGCCTATCTCCTGTACCGGGAGGTCATGCGCCACAATCCCCTGAACCCCACCTGGCCTAACCGGGACCGCTTTGTGCTGTCCGCAGGCCATGGTTCCATGCTCCTGTATGCCGTTTTGCACCTCACGGGCTATGACCTTTCCCTGGATGAGATCAAGCGCTTCCGCCAGTGGGGCTCCAAGACCCCGGGCCACCCCGAGTACGGCCACACCCCTGGGGTGGAGGTGACCACGGGGCCCTTGGGCCAGGGCATATCCACCGCTGTGGGCATGGCCTTGGCGGAGAGGAAACTGGCCGCGGAGTTCAACCGCCCAGGGCACGAGGTGGTGGACCACTACACCTATGTCTTGGCCTCGGATGGGGACTTGATGGAGGGGATCTCCGGGGAGGCCAGCTCCCTGGCAGGGACCTGGAAGCTATCCAAGCTCATCGTCTTCTGGGACGACAACCACATTTCCATTGACGGCTCCACGGACCTGGCCTTCACCGAGGATGTCCTGGCCCGCTACCGGGCCTACGGGTGGCACACCCTGAGGGTGGAGGATGCCAACGACCTCGAGGCCCTCCGCCAGGCCATCCGCCTGGCCCAGCTGGACGAAAGGCCCTCCCTCATCGCCGTTCGCAGCCACATCGGCTATGGCTCTCCCAAGCAGGACTCCCACAAGGCCCACGGGGAGCCCTTGGGACCTGAGGCGGTGGAGGCCACCCGCAGGAATCTGGGCTGGCCCTATCCGCCCTTTGAGGTGCCCGAGGAGGTCTACCGGCACATGGACATGCGGGAACAGGGAAGGGCCTGGCAGGAGGCTTGGGAGGGGCTCATGGAAGCCTACGCAAAGGCCTATCCTGACCTCCACCAGGAGCTCGTGCGCCGCCTAAAGGGGGAACTTCCTTCCTTGCCCGAGGAACCCCCCGCCTTTGACAAGCCCGTGGCCACCCGGGCCGCAAGTGGCAAGGCCTTGGACGCCATCGCTCCCCGGATGCCGGAACTCCTTGGGGGTAGCGCCGACCTTACCCCTTCCAATAACACCCAAGCCCAGGGCATGGCGGATTTCTCCCCGCAAAATCCTACCGGGCGCTACCTCCACTACGGGGTGCGGGAGCACGGCATGGGGGCCATCCTCAACGGCCTCAACCTCCACGGGGGCTATAGGGCGTATGGGGGCACTTTCCTAGTTTTCTCCGACTATATGCGCCCGGCCATTCGCCTGGCGGCCCTTATGGGCACCCCCACGGTCTTCGTTTTCACCCACGACACCATCGCCCTGGGTGAGGACGGTCCCACCCACCAGCCGGTGGAACACCTCATGAGCCTTAGGGCCATCCCCAACCTCTGGGTGATTCGGCCGGCCGACGCTTACGAAACCTTTTATGCCTGGCAGGTGGCCCTAAAGCGCAAGGAAGGACCCACGGCCCTCATCCTTACCCGGCAGGCGGTGCCCCTCCTTTCCCCGGAGAAGGCCCAAGGGGTTCTAAAGGGTGGGTATGTGGTAGACGATGCCGAGAACCCCGAGGGGGTCATCGTGGCCACGGGAAGCGAGGTGCACTTGGCCCTTAGGGCCAAGGCCCTTTTGGCGGAAAGGGGCCGCCGGGTGCGGGTGGTGAGCCTGCCTTCCTTTGAGCTCTTTGCCGCGCAGCCGGAAGCCTACCGGCAAAGCGTCCTGCCCCCGGGCCTGCCCACGGTGGCGGTGGAGGCTGGGGTTAGCCTGGGTTGGGAGCGGTACGCCCAAAAGGTGGTGGGCCTGGACCGCTTTGGGGCCAGCGCCCCGTACCCTGAGGTCTACGAGAAGCTGGGCTTTACCCCCGAGCGGGTGGCGGAAGCCTTGGAGGCGCTCTTGTGAAGTTTCGCATAGACCCTTTGCCCCAACCTGGCTCGTATCCGGGCACGGCCATTGTGGTGGACGTGATCCGGGCCACCACCACCGCCGCCCTTTACCTAAGGGCGGGGGCTAAGGCCTTGGTCCTGGCTCCGGGGGTGGAGGTGGCCCGCAGTCTTCGCCAGGATGGGGAGATTCTGGCCGGGGAGGTGGGTGGGCTTCCGCCAGAGGGGTTTGACCTGGGCAACTCCCCCCGGGAGGTGGGGGCCGTGGCGGGCAAAACGGTGGTCATGGCCACCACCAACGGCACCCGGGCCGCCCATGCGGCCTTAGGGGCCAGGCATATCCTTCTGGGTTCCTTGCAAAACGCCCAGGCGGTGGCGGAGGTGGCGGCAGGCTCAGGTGGGGAAGTGGCTATCGTCTGTGCGGGCAAGGAGGGCAACATAGCCCTGGATGACCTTTACACGGCTGGGGTCATTGGAAGACGCCTGCAGGCCCTAGGGTTTGCCCCGGAAGGGGAGATGGCCCACCTGGCCCTTTTTCTGGCGGAGAACCCTCCTTTGCCGGTGCTCACTGCCAGCGAGGCGGCCAAGGCCCTGGTGGCGGTGGGGCTTGGGGAGGATGTGGCGGAGTGCGCTCGGGTGGACGCCCACAGGGTGGTCCCCCGCTTCTTGGGGATGCGGGGGGAGGGCATGGTGTTTGGGCTATAGGAGGAGGGATGCTGGCCACTTTGCGGGAGGTTTTGCCGGAGAAGGGCCGGGCGGTGGGGGCCTTTGACGTGGTGGGCCTGGAGTGGGCCGAGGCCATCCTGGAGGGAGCGGAAACCCTAGGCCTTCCCGTGATCCTAAGCGTGGCTCCGCATCTCGGGGGGCCGCCCTTGGAGGCCTTAGCCCCAGGGCTTGTCCATCTGGCCGATGGGGCCAAGGTGCCCGTGGCCCTGCACCTGGACCACGGGGAGAGCCTTCAGGAGGTGGTGCGGGCCCTAAAGCTGGGCTTCACCAGCGTGATGCTGGATGGCAGCCACCTTCCCCTGGAGGAGAACATTCGCCTCACCCGCCTGGCGGTGGAGGTGGCCCGGGCCTATGGGGCCACGGTGGAGGGGGAGGTGGGGGCGGTGCCGGGAGGCTACGGGGGGGAAGTTTCCCACGAGCCCGTGGCCTACACCGACCCTCTGGAGGCCAGGCGCTACTTGGCGGAAACCGGGGTGGACGCTTTGGCGGTGAGCATCGGCACCCGCCACGGCCTCCACAAAGGGCCGGTGCGCCTCAACTTGCCCCTTCTGGAGGAGTTAGGCCAGCTACCCGTTCCCCTGGTCCTGCACGGGGCCTCGGGCCTGAGGCCGGAGGAGTACCGGGCCTTGGTGGACCGGGGGATCCGCAAGATCAACCTGTATGCCGACCTGGCCCTCGAGGCGGCCTCCCTTCTCAAGAAGGTGGAGGCGGAGGACTATTTGGGTCTGGTAGCGGGCATGAAGGAGGGCTTAAAGGATTTGGCCATGGCTAGGATGCGCCTATGGTGGGGAAGCTGAAAGCCCTTCTTTGGGACTTGGATGGCACCTTGGCCGAAACCGAGGAGCTCCACCGCGAGGCCTTCAACCGGGCCTTTGCCCACTTTGGCCTGCCCCTTTACTGGGACCAGGAGACCTACGCCCGCCTCCTTTGGACCACGGGGGGCAAGGAGCGCCTTAAGCGGGCCTTGGAGGAAACCCCTGGAGCGCCCAACCTCACCTGGGAGGAGATCGCCGAGGTCCACCGGTACAAGACGGACCTTTACCTGAAGCTTTTGCGGGAGGAAGGGGTCACGCTTCGGCCGGGAGTGCGCCGGCTCCTTGCCGAAGCCCGGGAGGCGGGGGTAGCCTTGGGCCTTTGCACCACCACCAGCCCAGAAAACGCGGAGGCCTTCTTGGAGGGCACGGGGCTTTTGGGCTGGTTTGACCTGGTCCTGGCGGGGGATGTGGTTCCCAGGAAAAAGCCCGACCCGAGCATTTACCTCCTGGCCCAGGAGCGGCTGGGTTTGGCCCCGGAGGAGGGCCTAGTGGTGGAGGATTCCCGAAACGGCCTCCTAAGCGCCAAGGGGGCGGGTTTTCCGGTCCTCATCACCCCTAGCCTCTACACCCTGGACCAGGACTACCGGGAGGCCGAGGCCCTCCTTCCCCACCTGGGGGAGCCTGGGGACCCAGCCCCCGTTCTCCAGGGACCGAGGGCCGGGGAGCGGGTGGTGGTGGATCTGGGTTATCTGGAGGAGGTACGGAGATGGTGGAGCACTTGATCGTGTTTAACACTGAGGCCAGCCCAGAGGAGGTGCGCCGCATGGTGCAGCAGGCGCGGGAGGTCCTGCTGCAGATTCCTGGGGTCTGCGGCCTGCGCTATGGGGAGGCCCTTTCCCCGGAGGCCCGCTACCGCTACTGGCTTTCCGTCCTCTTTGAGGGGCCGGAGGTGGTGGAGTTCTACCGGGACCATCCCCTGCACGTGGAGTTCGCCAACCGGGTCTTCCGCCCCATGGCCCAGGACCGGATCACCACCGACTACCTGGTGCTGACGGAGGTACCATGCGGCACCTAACCCACCAGGAGGCGGAGCGCAAGGCCCTTAGGATTTTGGTGGACGGGCTGGGGGAGGGTTTGGTGGTAGAGGGGGAGGGGGGGTACTACGCCCTCTACTACTTCTACAGCTGGTACGGGCGCAAGGCTCCTGATCCCGAGGAAACCCCCGACTGGGTGGAAGGACCTAGGCCCTCCCCCGAGGGGTTCCGCGACCCCTACGACCAAGCCCGCTGGTTGGAGGATAATGGGTATACGCTCTTCATCAACGAGTCCAAGTAGGAGGTGGGTATGGACTACTCCGAGATGCCCTACCAGGAGGCCAGGAAGCAGGCGGTTAAGGTGCTGGAGGACGGCTACGGGGATGCGGTGATCCTCAAGGACGCCCACGGGTACTGGGCCCTCTACTACCTCTATGGCTTCCAGGCTCCACCCCCCGAGGCCCTGCCCCACTGGATGGAAGGGCCCTTGCCCACGGAGGAGGGTATCCGCTCCCCTTACGAGATGCAGAAGTTCTTGGAGGAACAGGGGGAGTTTACCTACCTCAACGACGTAGACTAGACCCATGAAGCGGGATGCCTACCGGGTCCTCCAGGTTACGGAAACCGTCATTTACCTGTTTGCCGGTTTTCTCATTGCGGCTGGGGCAGCGGTGCTCCTCCTTTCCACCTTGGTGGAGGGGGTTCACCACCTCCTGGAGGGGGACTATGGGGAAGTGGCCCTGGCCCTTTTGGACCGGGTGCTCCTGGCCTTGATGCTGGCGGAGATCCTCTACACCCTGCTCCGCTTTGCCAAGGAGGGGACCCTCGAGGCCACCCCCTTTCTGGTCATCGGCCTCATCGCCGCCATCCGCCGCATCCTGGTCCTCACCGCAGAGGCGGTGGAGAAGTTTGACCTGGCGGACCCGGCCTTCATGGCGGTGCTGGCGGAGCTAGGGCTTCTTTCCCTCATGGTGGTGGCCCTTGCCCTAGCCATGCGCCTGGTTAGGAGCGAAGCAGGGCGATGAGGGCCTGGGCTGCGGGGTTGGCCACGCTCTTGGGGTGCACCAGCCAGAAGTAGCGGCGGATCTCCCCCACGGGCTCGGATAGCCTTAAGGCACGCAGGTTCCCCACCTTTAGGTTGGGCTGAACCACCACCCGGCTCACAATACCCACCCCGGCTCCGGCCAGCACCAGGCGCTTGGTCACCTCGTTGTTGTCGGTGTAGAAGATGGGGTTAAGTTCCAGGCCCACCTGTTCAAAGGCCCGCTCCAGGGCCCGCCAGGTCATGGAGCCGGGCTTCCGCACGATAAGGGTTTCCTCCTTGAGCCACTCCGGGGGAATGGTATCCCGCCCGGCCCAAGGGTGGTCGGGAGGCACGATGAGGACCAGCTCGTCCTCGTAGAAAAGGTGGCGCTCGTAGCCTTCCCAGTGCTCCACGCCTTCTAAAATGGCGAACTCCACCTCCCCCATGCGCAGGCGTTCCGCCAGGCGTTCGGAGGAGCCGCTTTCCACGTACACCCGTACCCCAGGGTGGGCCTGGTGGAAGTCCTTAAGGAAAAGCGGAAGCACATAGGTGGCCATGGTGGTGGCCGCCCCTAAGGTAACCTCCCCCAGCTCCAGCCGGCCCATGGCCTGGGAGACCCGCTGAAACTCCTCCAGGGCCTGGACCACCCGCCTGGCCTCGGGCAGGAGGGCCTCCCCTACCCGGGAAAGGACCAGGTGCCGGCCCTGGCGCTCAAAAAGGGGGTGGCCTACCTGCTCCTCCAAGGCCCGCAGGTACTGGCTCACCGCGGGCTGGGTGATGCCCAAGGCCAAGGCCGCCCGGCCCACTCCTCCTTCCTCCACCACCGTGACAAAGACCCGTAATGCGGCAGGGTTGGGCAGTTTGGCATTCTTAGTTATCAGCATTTTCTTATGCTATCACGGGGGGTGAATAACCGTAAATCCGGGGCCTATGGATAGCTGCATTAGTAAAATGTTATATCAACGTTAACTTATGCTCTGAGGAAAAGCATATGATTGCAGTAATAAAAATCCCCCTCTAAGGTAAGCGCATGGCCATGCCCACACGCAACCTAGGCCTGGACCTGATGCGGGCCACGGAGGCCGCTGCCTTGGCCTCGGCCCGCTTCGTGGGCCGGGG
>NZ_CALLUR010000133.1:0-8096 GCF_938010445.1 uncultured Thermus sp. | reverse complement strand
GAGCCATTAGCGAGGCTAATGGTACCAAACCCTTCTTGTTCATATGCCCACCTTCCCGTTTGGGGTTCCATGTGGAATCTCATTATATGTTAGCGCAAAGAGAACATCCTGAAGGAGGGGTATGCAAAAGTGGTATGTGGTTTCCTGCTACAAGGTTCAACCGTTTTCCGCAAAGCCCAAGAAGATGGATGGTGTCTAATGAGCTAGGTCGGGGAGTTTCAGGCTGGATTATAACCCGAGCCAGGCCAGATAGGCCCGCCACAAGGCCTCCCCAAAGAAGAAGGCCACCACCCCCCCTAAGGCTAGGTAGGGGCCAAAGGGGACCTTCCGCTGCCGGAAGGCTAGGCCAACGAAGGCCCCGGCCAGCACCCCCAGGAAAAGGGCGAGGAGGCTATAGGGCCCAAGCCAGGCCCCAAGGGCCCCCAGGAGCTTCACATCCCCATAGCCCATGGCCACGGGTTCCTCCTCTTCCCCTCCTCCCTCTTGGGGTCTAAGGGCCCAGTAAAGCCCCCCGGCCAGCGCCAGTCCTCCCGCGCTCAACAGGGAGCCTTTCAAGGTGCTAAGAAGGTCGGCCCCCAGGTAAGGGGCTAGGATCCAGGCCAGGGGTAGAAGGGGAAGGGTGATCCGGTCGGGAAGCACCACGGGCCTTCCCGTGCGCCCCGAAAGGGCCCAGGTGAGGAAGGCCAGGGCCATCCCTACCCCAGGGCCCAAGAGGGCGCCAAAAAGGGCGGCCATGTGCACCTGGTGGGGCCCCACGGGGACCTCGGCCCTTCCCTCCCGGAAACGCCTCAGGAAAAAGGCCCCGTACCCCGCCACCAACCCCAACCCTCCGGCGGCCAGGAGGCTTCCATCCAGGGCTTGGGAAAAGGGCCGGGGAAAGGAGAGGAGATAGGCAGAAAGGAGCCCCAGGAAAAGGAGGCCGTAGGTGAGGCTATCGGGAAGCTCATAGGTGTCCAGGTCTATGAAGGAAAGGGCCACCAGAAGGGCCAGGAAGGCGAAGGTCAGGAAGGCTTGGGGCGAGGGGGGGAAGAAGAAGGCGGCCAGGGCAAAGAGGAGGCCCGTGAGGGCCTCCACCAAGGGGTAGCGGGGGCTTATGGGATGGGCGCAGTAGCGGCACCGCCCCCTAAGGGCCAGGTAGGAGAGCACGGGGACCAGGTCCTTGGGGGCCAGGCGGTGCCCGCAGGCGGGGCAACGGGAGGGTGGGAAGACGATGGACTCCCCTTTGGGCAAGCGGTGGATGACCACGTTCAGAAAAGAGCCCACCACCAGGCCAAGGATGAAGGCAAAGGCAGGCCACATGGTGGCATTTTAAGCTTGTCCTGAGGGCTTTGGCGGCGAGTTGGAGGGGCTTTCCTCCTCAAAGAGAAGGGCGACGAGGAAGAACAGGACCACCCCGAGCAGGGACCAGGGGCCTCCTAGACTGAAAAGGCCTACTGTGAGAAGACCTAGGGCTAGGGTCAGTGCCAGTCTCATAAGCATATGGTAACAAATAAATGTCAGGGATAAGTAGGGTCTTCTGTTTGCATGGGAGGCCGAGGTCAGCCCCGAAGGAGCTGGCTTGAACCAGGTGGGTTTCATGGGGCTTTAACAAGGCCAGGGGTATGATGCTCCCGTGACGCCGGAAAGCGCTTATCGGGAGCTTTTGGAGTTCCAAAGGGAAACCGCCTACCTGGCCTCCCTGGGGGCCTTGGCGGCTTGGGACCAGCGCACCATGATCCCCAAGAAGGGGCATGAACACCGGGCCAGGCAGATGGCGGCCTTGGCCCGGCTCCTCCACCAGCGGGCTACCGATCCCAGGATCGGGGACTGGCTTTCCCTGGTGGAGGGTTCTCCCCTGGTGCAGGACCCCCATTCCGATGCCGCGGTGAACGTAAGGGAGTGGCGGCAGGCCTACGAGCGCGCCCGGGCCATTCCCGAGCGGCTTGCGGTGGAGCTGGCCCTGGCGCAAAGCGAGGCGGAAAGCTACTGGGAGGAGGCCCGGCCCAGGAACGACTGGCAGGGGTTTTTACCCTATTTGCGCCGGGTGTTTGCCCTCACCAAGGAGAAGGCGGAGATCCTCCATAGCCTTCCCGTAGCCCCCGGGGACCCGCCCTATGGGGAGGTCTACGATGCCCTTTTAGACGGGTTTGAGCCGGGGATGCGGGCCCGGGAGTTGGAGGGGCTTTTTGCTGGGCTTAGGGCGGGGCTTCAGGGGCTTTTGGACCGCATTTTGGGAAGTGGAAGGAGGCCCGACACGGGCCTCCTTCACCGGCACTATCCCAAGGAGGCCCAGAGGGCCTTTGCCCTCGAGCTCCTGGCCGCTTGCGGCTACGACCTGGAGGCGGGCCGTCTGGACCCCACCGCCCATCCCTTTGAGATCTCCATCGGCCCCGGGGATGTGCGCATCACCACCCGGTACTACGAGGACTTCTTCAACGCCGGCATCTTCGGCACCCTGCACGAGATGGGCCACGCCCTCTACGAGCAGGGCCTGCCCAAGGAGCACTGGGGGACCCCAAGGGGGGAGGCGGTTTCCCTAGGGGTTCACGAGTCGCAAAGCCGCACCTGGGAGAACCTGGTGGGCCGGTCCTTGGGCTTTTGGGAGCGGTTCTTCCCCCGGGCCCAGGAGGTTTTCCCAAGCCTCAAGGACGTGGCCCTGGAGGACTTTCACCGGGCCATCAACGCCGTGGAGCCTTCCCTCATCCGGGTGGAGGCGGACGAGGTCACCTATAACCTGCACATCCTGGTACGGCTGGAGCTGGAGCTTTCCCTCTTCCGGGGGGAGCTGGGCTTGGAGGACCTCCCCGGGGCCTGGGCGGAGCGGTACCGGGCGTACCTGGGGGTGGCCCCCAAGGACTACAAGGACGGGGTGATGCAGGACGTGCACTGGTCCGGGGGGCTTTTCGGCTATTTCCCCACCTACACCCTGGGTAACCTCTACGCCGCCCAGTTCTTCCAGAAGGCCCAGGAGGAGCTTGGGGACCTCGAGGCCCAGTTCCGCCGAGGGGACTTCCGGCCCTTCTTGGACTGGACCCGGAGGAGGATCCACGCCGAGGGAAGCCGCTTTCGGCCCAAGGCCCTGGTGGAGCGGGTGACCGGTGCACCTCCCAGCGCAGGGCCCTTCCTGGCCTACCTGGAGGCCAAGTACCGGACCCTTTACGGCCTTTGAAGGCGGAAGCCTACGGGCAGAAGCGCCAGGAAGAGAAGGGCGGTGGCGGTCCAAAGCGCTCCCTCACCTCGGCCGGCCATCTCGGCGAAAAACCCAGCCACAGAGGGTCCCACCGCTTGCCCCAGGGCGAAGGCTGCCGTGGAAAGACCCATGGCCCGGGGCCAGGCGGAAGGGGGAAGAAGGGCGCGGAAAGCCTGGGTCAGAGCGGTGATCACCCCCAGGAAGGAAAGGCCGAAGAGGAAGGCGCTTAGGGCGGGTAGGTGCAGGGCAAGGGGAGGGAGGCTTCCCAAGAAGAGCACCAAGAGCACGTGAAAAAGTCCCCTTTTTCCCCCTACCCGCTCCACCCAAGGGCCCCAGACGGGCCCGGTTAAAAGGGCCCCAAGGCCCAGGAAGCTGAAGAGGGCAAGGGAACTTCCCACGGCTGCAGCCACGAAGGTCATGTACCCGATGTACCCTGCCCCGTAAAGCCCATAGGCCCAAAGAAGGGGAAGGATAGGCCTTAGGCTTCCCTCGCCTTGGGTAGGAGGTGGGGGTTCCTGCAATAGGGGCCGGGTCAGGAGGATGGGCAGGCCCAGAAGAAGGCTGAAAAGCCCTAGCCGAGCCCAGGCGTCCATGGGCTCGGTGACCCCCCAAAGGAGCCAAGGGGCCAGGAGAACCCCCAGGCCCACGCCCCCGTAGTAAACCCCCAGCATCCGTCCAGATCCCCCCAGGGCCATGAGGAGGGCCGCTCCTCCCACGAAGACAAAGGCGCCCAGGAGGCCTTGGAGAAACCGCAGGCCCAACGCCAGGGGAAGGCTTCCTATGCCTGTGAAGGCCAGGATGGGGCCTTGCAGGAGGACGGCTAAAAGGAACCCTTTTCGGTAGCCCACCCGGCCCAGGAGGCGGTGGCTCAGCAAGGCGCCCACCAGATAGCCGAGGGTGTTGGCACTTCCCAGGATCCCCGATTGGGTGTAGGAAAGTTCCCAGGCGTTTTGCATGAGGGGAAGAACCAAGGCGTAGGCGAATCGCCCGAGGCCCAAGGCCAGGGTAGGCCCTAGGGCCAAAAGGGCGAGCCTAGTAGCCATGCAAAAGCCCCTGTTTCTTGGCCCGATGCACCGCCCGTCCAAAGAGGAAAAGGCCCAAGCCCAAGTAGAGGAAGGCGTTCAAAAAGGCTACAAGAAGGCCCCAAAGGTCCAAGGGGGCGCCTTGAGCCAGCATGCCCCGGGCCAAGGAGGCTCCTGGGGCCATGGGTAAGAGGAGAAAGGGCCCCGTGCCTGGGGCCTGCAAGAGAAAGAGCAAGAGGAACTGAGAAAGGCCCAGAAGTTGGCCGATGCGTTTGTAAAGGAGGGCCAGGCTTCCCATGGCGAAGCCCAAACCATACCCCCCCAATAGGACGGCCAAAAAGGGGAGGGCCACTCCGGGATGGAAGGAAAGCCGAGCCCCAGTGAGGGTGGTGAGCACCATGGCGATGAGAAAAACCAAAAGCCCCTGGGTGAGGAGCCCGGAAAGGTTCCGCACCAAAAAGAGAGGAATCGGCCCGTAGGGGGAAAGGAAGACCTGCTCCAAGGTCCCTGTTTGCGCCTCCTCCATGAGGCCAAAGGAAAGGCTGGTATAGGCAAACAGGGCGAAGGTCCAAAGCAGGTATCCCACCAGGACCGCCTCCAACCGGCCCCCGAACTCTGCTCCCGGCCCGGCTAGAAAGCGGGCTCCCAGGAAGAGAAGGTAGAAAATGACGCTTAAGGTAACCACCGCCCCCAGGAGCTCCAGGGGATAGCGGCGCAGGGCTAGGAGGTTTCGCCCAAACTCCGCCAGGAAAAGGTCAAGCATGGCCCACCACCTTTAAAAATATTTCCAAAAGGTCCGTTTCCCCTTTGGCCACCTTCTTTAGGGGCAGGGGCTTCACAGCCTCCAGGACTTGCCAAAGGGCCTGCGCATTGCCGCGGAAGAAAAAGGGACCCTCTCCTTCCACCCCCAGGGCACGTAACTGCTTTATGACCTCGAGGGGCGGCTTTTCCTCCAGCTCCAACACGTAGTGCTCGCCGGCGAAGCGGGCCAGGAGGCCCTCCTTGGTTTCTTCTACCACCACTTCCCCTTGGTGGATGATGGCCACCCGGTCCGCCAAGGCTTCAGCCACCTCCATCTGGTGGGTGGTGAGGAGAATGGCCTTGCCTGCTTGGGCTAGGGTGCGGATCTTGTCCCGCATCAGCAAGGCGGTTTCCACATCCAAACCCAGGGTGGGTTCGTCCAGCAGAAGCACCTCGGGGTCGTGGATCAAGGCCTGCAAGAGGGCCAGCTTCTGCTGCATTCCCCGGGAGAGGTGACGCACCTCGGTGTGGGCTTTCCCCAGAAGGGCGTACTCCTCCAGAAGCTCCCAGGCCCGTTTCCTGGCTGCGGCAAGCCGCAGGCCTCGGGCCACTCCGAAGTAGACCAGATTTTCCAGGGGGGTAAGCCGCCAGTAGGTGTTGCGGTTGCCTTCCAAGACCGCCCCCAGGTGCTTCAAAGCCAAAGGCTCCCGAAAGGGATTTTTCCCCAACAGGTGCACCTCGCCCCGGTCGGGGAGGAGGAGGCCCGAAAGCATCTTCACCGTGGTGCTCTTGCCAGCGCCGTTTTTACCCAAGAACGCCAGGATCTCGCCAGGGTGCAGGGTGAGGTGGACGTTTTTGACCGCCTCGAGGGCCCCAAAGCGCTTGTACAAACCGTGGGCTTCCAGGTAGGGACGGGCCACCCTAGCCTCCCTTTTGCGTCCAGCGGGTTTGGTCCCGCTCCCGATACTTGGCCATGGCCTTGAGGAAGGCTTCCTCCAGGTCAATCCCTTCCCGGTTGGCCAGGGAGATGAGGACGAAGAGGAGGTCGGCGAGCTCCATGGCCAGATCCCCTTCCTCCTCCCCCGGCTTGGGCTTTTTCCCGTGGCGGTGGGCCAGAACCCGGGCCACTTCCCCAAGCTCCTCCACTAGGCGGGCCAGCATGAGAAGGGGAGGGAAGTAGCCCTCCTGAAACTGCCCAATCCAGGCGTCCACCTGCCGTTGCGCCTCCTTGAAGGTGAGGGCTTCCATGGTTTGAAGCATACAATGGCCCCATGAAGGCCTTGGCCCTCATCGCTCATGATGCCCAAAAGGACGATATGGTGGCCTTCTGCCAAAGGCACCGGGAGCTCCTCGCCCGCTTTCCCCTCCTGGCTACGGGCACCACGGGAAGGCGCATAAGGGAGGCCACCGGGCTAAGGGTGAAAAGGGTGCTTTCCGGCCCTTTGGGAGGGGACATGCAGATCGGGGCGAAGGTGGCAGAGGGAAAGGTGCTATGCGTGCTTTTCTTCCAAGACCCCCTCACCCCCAAGCCCCACGAGCCTGACGTCCAGGCCCTCATGCGGGTGTGCAACGTGCACGGGGTGCCCTTGGCCACCAGTCTCCAGGCGGCGGAGGCCCTGATCCCTTGGCTGGCCCGCCAGGCGGGTTAAAGGGTTTTGCGGTAGGCCAAGGCCTCGGCCACATGGCCCTCCTCCACCCCGTGGGATCCTTGCAGGTCGGCGATGGTGCGGGCCACCCTGAGGAGGCGGTCGTAGCTCCTGGCGGAAAGGAGCAACCGCTTGGCTGCCGCCTGGAGAAGGGCTTCCGCCCCTTGGCTTAAGCGCACGTGTTCCCGCAAGGCCCTTCCCGCCAGCTCCCCGTTGGGCCGGCCTTGGCGGGAGAGCATCCTCTCCCGGGCCCTTAGGACCCGTTCCCGCACGGCCTCGGTGCTTTCCCCCTCGGGGGCCCGGGCCAGCTCCGCTGGGGTCAGGCGGGGCACCTCCACCACCAGGTCAAAGCGGTCCAAAAGGGGCCCAGAAATCTTTCCCACGTAGCGCTGGCGGCTAGCAGGGGTGCAGGTGCAGGCCCTTTCCGGATCCCCATACCAGCCGCAGGGGCAGGGGTTCATGGCCGCCACCAGGAGGAAGCGGGCGGGGAAGGTGAGGCTGGCCTTGGCCCGGGAAACGGTCACCACCCCGTCCTCCAGGGGTTGGCGCAGGGCCTCCAAGGCGTCCCGGGAAAACTCGGGGAACTCATCCAGGAAAAGCACCCCCCGGTGGGCCAGGGAAACCTCCCCCGGCTTGGGAATGGCCCCGCCCCCGATGAGGCCGGCGTAGCTCACCGTGTGGTGGGGGGCGCGGAAGGGGGGCGTGCGCACCAGGCCCTTGAGGACCTGCCCGGCGGCGGAGTGGATGCGGCTCACCTCGAGGGCGGCCTCCTGGCTCAAAGGGGGAAGCAGAAAGGGAAGGCGCCTGGCCAGCATGGTCTTCCCCGAGCCCGGGCTTCCCACCATGAGGAGGTGGTGGTAACCGGCGGCGGCGATCTCCAGGGCCCTTTTGGCCTTGGCCTGGCCCTTCACGTCCCGCAGGTCCAAAACCTCTAAGGCGGCCACGGGGTCCTCGGGCTCCGCCCTCTTGGGGTCCTCCTCCCCCCTTAGGTAGGCCACCGCCTGCCGGAGGCTTTCCGCCCCGTAGACCTCCACCCCCTCCACCAAGGCGGCCTCCTTGGCGCTTTCCAGGGGAAGGAGGAGCCTTTTCCCCTCTCCCAATGCCCCCAGGGCCAGGTTCACCGCCCCGGGCACCGGGCGCAAGGCACCGTCCAGGCCCAGCTCCCCCGCCACCGCCAGGCCCGAGAGGCTTTCCAAAGGCACCACCCCCTGGGCGGCCAGAAGCCCCAAGGCGATGGGCAGGTCAAAGTGGCTCCCCTCCTTGCGCAGTTCCGCCGGGGCCAGGTTCACCACCACCCGGGCCTGGGGGTAGGGGAAGCCGGAGTTCTTAAGGGCCGCCCGGACCCTCTCCCGGCTTTCCTCCACCGCCTTGTCCGGCAGGCCTACCAGGGCGTAGCTGGGAAGCCCGGGGCTAACATCCACCTCCACGGTGACCGGAATAGCGTCCAGGCCGAAGAGGGTGTAGCTGCGTACCTGGGCTAGCATGGAGGGAGTTTAACGCAAAAGTGTTAGTTTTGCC
>NZ_CALLUR010000132.1:0-17148 GCF_938010445.1 uncultured Thermus sp. | reverse complement strand
CAGGTAGGAAAGGGCGGCCTCGGCCAACAAGGCAGCGGCGAAGGCCAGGCTGGCCTGGACCAGGAGGGGTCCTAGGAGGTTGGGAAGGAGATGGCGGAAGACCACCCGCCCTGGGCCGGCTCCCAAGGCCAAGGCGGCCTCTACGAAGGGGGTGGTTTTTAAGCTCATGGCTCCCGCCCGGGCCACCCGGAAGAAGGCAGGCACCATGGAAAGCCCCACCGCCAGCATGCTGCTAACCATACCGGGCCCCATGAGGGCGGCGAAGAGGAGGGCGAGGAGCAAGCCGGGGAGGGCGTAGAGGGCCTCCATGAGAAGGCTTAAGATGCCGTCCCAGTAACGGCCTAGGTACCCCGCAAGAAGGCCCGAGACCACCCCTAGAGCGAAGCCCACGGACACGGCGATACCCCCCACCAGAAGGGCGTTCCTGGCTCCGTGAAGAAGCCGGGCCAGAAGGTCCCGGCCCAGGGGGTCGGTGCCCAGGGGATGGCTGGGGGAGGGGGGAGCAAGGCGGTGGAGGAAGTCGGGGGCGTTGGGGTCCACGGGGTAGAGGTAGGAGGCCAGGGCCATGAGGAGGAAGAGGCCCACCAGGAGGCTGCCTATAAAGAGGCTTGGGCTACGCATACGCCACCCGTGGGTCCAAGAGGCCGTAGAGGAGGTCCACCAGGAGGTTGAAGAGGACGATGAGGGCCGCCATGACCAAAACCAGGCCCTGGAGAAGGGGGTAGTCGCGGGCCTCGAGGGCGGTCAGGGCCAGGCTCCCCATTCCCGGCAAGGCGAAGACCACCTCCACCACCACCGCTCCCGTGAGGAGAAACCCTCCCTCCAGGCCCAGCACGGTGACCAGGGGAAGACTTGCCGGCTTTAGGGCGTGCTTGAAGAGCACCCAGGTCTCGGGGACCCCCTTGGCCCGGGCGGTGCGGATGTAGTCCTGGCCCATTACCTCCAGAAGGCTCCCCCGGGCCATGCGAAAGAGGATGGCCGCCCGGGAAAGGGCCAGGGTGAGGGCGGGGAGGAAAAGGTGGCGCAGGGCTTCCCATGGACTGGAAAACCCCGGGAAGCCGCTGGCGGGGAAGAGGGGCAGGTGCACCGCCAGGGCGTAGAGGAGGACCACCCCCAGGAAGAAGGTGGGTACGGATTGCAAGAGGGCCATGAGGCCGGTTAGGCCCAGGTCCCAAAAGGGAAACCTAAGGGCCAACAGGGCCAAGGGTAGGGCGAGGAAAAGGGCGCCACCAAGCCCCAGGAGGACGAGGCCCAGGGTGAGGGGAAGCCTTTCTTCCAGAAGCTCACCCACGGGCTTTCCGTAGCGGATGGACTCCCCAAGGTCTAGGCGGAGGGTGCGGGTGAGCCAGTCCGCATAGCGTTCCCAGGGAGGTTTGTCCAAGCCGAGGGCCCGTTCCAGGGCCTGGCGAGCGGCTGGAGACGCCTCGAGGCCCAGGATGGCCTGCACCGGGTCCCCCGGGAGGAAGAGGAGAAAGAGGAAGACCAGGCTGGAGGCCAGCCACAAGGTGGCCAGGGCCAGGAGGACCCGCCTCAGGAGAAAGCTTCGCATCTAGCGGCTCAGGTAAACCCGGGTCACGTTGAGGCTCGGGGTGGGCTGGTTCTGCCACCAGCCCACGACCTCCTTGCGCATGGCGGCGATATAGGGGGCGTTCATCACCCATAGGTTCACCGCATCCTGGGCCAGGAGGCGTTGCATCTCCTTCATGATCTCGCAGGCCCGTTTGGGATCGGGGGTGCGCAGGTACCGGGTGTAGAGCTCCCGGAAGCGGGGCGAATCATAGCGGAAATAGTAGTTCGGGTTGGCGTAGATGCCGATATCGTGGGGCTCGGAGTGGCCGATGATGGTCATCTGGTAGTCGGCCCCCCGGAAGACCCGAGAAAGCCAGGTGGCCCACTCCACCACCTCCAGCCTTGCCTGGATCCCGATCTGGGAGAGCTGGGCGGCGATGGCCTCGCCAAGCCGCCTCTCATAGGGGTAGGGGGCGGCTAGGGTGAAGGTGAAGCGCAAGGGGTTGTTGGGTCCATACCCTGCCTCTTGCAACAGGGCCCGGGCCTTTGCCGGGTCGTAGGGGTAATAGCCGGAGAGGTCCTCGTAGCAACTTTCCCCGGGAGAGCGGTGGCTGCCAATGGGGGTGCCATAGCCCAGCATCACCCCTTCCACCAAGGCCTTTTTGTCCACGGCGTGCTGGATAGCCCGCCGCACCCGGAGGTCGTTGAAGGGCGGGCGACCATTGTTCATCCCCACGGTGATCTCCGTGGTGGTAAATCCCGTGACCACCCTGAAGTTGGGGTCTCGCTGGAGCACCAGGGCGGCTTCCGGGCTCACCCCCAGGCCGATCACTTGGATGTCCCCGGCCCGCAAGGCGGCGAGCTGGGCGTTTGGATCGGGCATGAAGCGGAAAAAGACCCGGTCCAGATAGGGTAGGCCGGGCTCGTAGTACCCTTCAAACCGCTCCAGCCGCACTCCTACTCCCCGTTCCCAGGCCACGAACCGGAAGGGCCCGGTGCCGATGGGCTGAGTCCTCTGCTCCTCCATCCGGCCCTTGGGTCCGATCACCGAGTCCGGCCGGGCCAGGTTGAAGAGGAAGTCCTGGTTGGGCTGGCGAAGGCGGAAGACCACGGTGTAGGGGTCCTTGGCCTCCACGCTTTGGATGTCCTGGTAGTACTCGGGGTGGGTGTGGCCGGACTTGGGATCCCGGGCGCGGTTGAACTTGAAGACCACATCCTCGGCGGTGAAGGGGGCACCGTTATGGAAGCGCACCCCCCGGCGCAGGTGGAAGGTCCAGGTGAGGCTGGAGGGGCTTCCCTGCCAGCGCTCGGCCAAAGCAGGAACGATCTCCCCCTTCTCGTTGAACTTGACCAAGCCCTGGAGGACGTTGTCGTAGAGCATGCGGGGAATCTCCTGGCTGGTGGAGGCTGTGGGGTCCAAGACGGGAGGCTCGGCCAGGATGGCCACCCGAAGCTCTCCTCCACTCGGCTGGGCCAGGGCCAGGCCTAGGCTAACCAGCAGGAACAACTGCAATCGCTTCCTCATGTTTTCCCTCCCTCTCCTCATGCTATGCTCGGGGGTTCCCATCCCCGAGGTACCTACTCCAGATAGAGTACCGCCAAGGCGGCATAAACCCGGGCGGCTCGGACCACCTCCTCCAGGTCCACCCACTCGTCCACCTGGTGGGGCAGGGTTTTCCCGCCAGGTCCCATGACCACCACGGGAAGGCCCGCCCAGGCCCGGAGGAAGGTACCGTCCGTGGCCCCTGGCACCCCGCCGTAACGCAGGGGGAGTCCAAGAAGCTTTAGGGCCTCCTCCGCCGCCTGAACCAGGGGATCCTCCTTCGGTGTCTCCACGGGAGGACGGTCCTCCAAGACCTCCACCTCGGCTTCCGCCAAGGCCTGGATCCTGGCCACCAGTTCTCCGTGGTCCAATCCTGGCACGGTGCGCACGTCCAGGACTACCTCCGCCTGGACGGGGATAACGTTCAGCTGCCCTTCGCCGGCGCTGGCCAGCACCTGGGTGGGGGTAAGGTAGGGAGGACCGAGGAAAGGATGGGAAGAGGTTTCCTGAAGTTCTAGTTGTAAGGCTTCTAGCTCCAAGATGAATCGGGCAGCCTTGGGAATAGGGTTCTCCCCCGCATAGGGCATGGCCCCGTGAGCCATTTTTCCGAGGAAAGGGAGCTTTAGGCGCAGGGCGCCCTTTTGCCAAAGGCAGATCTCCATCTCCTCGGGCTCGGCCACCAAGGCCCCCCGGAAGCCGCGGGCCAAGCCTTCCTTTAGAAAGGCCTTTACCCCCAGCATCATCCCTTCCTCGTCGGCCAAGGCGGCTAGGCGCAGGGGGCGTTTTAGATGGCCTAGGGCCCGTTTCACCGCCAATAGGGCCCCCACCAAGGCGGCTAGGCCCCCTTTCATGTCGCAGGCCCCTCGGCCGTAAAGCCGCCCTCCCTCCACCACCCCGGCGTAGGGAGGGTGGCGCCAAGCTCCTTCCTCCCCGGGGGTCACCACATCCGTATGGCCCTCCAGGATCAGCCCTCCTTCCCCTTCCCCCAGATCGGCCATCAGGTTGGGCCGGCCGGGGGTTACCTCCTGCCGAAAGGGGTGGAGGCCCCGTTCCCTTAGGTACTCTTCCAGAAAGGCCACCACTCCCTCTTCCCCAGGGCCCGGGTAGTGGCTGGGGATCCGTACCAGGCTGCGAAGGAGATCCACCACCTCCCTTTCCTCCACCGCTTCGGCTGCCAAGAGGGCCTTTTCCATAGGTTTCAGACCGAATTATACCGCGGTATGCTGGGGCCAAGGAAAGGAGGAAAAGGCATGAAGGACTACCGGAACCTCTTTAACCTTGAGGGGCAGGTGGCCTTGGTGGTGGGTGCAGCCTCCGGGATCGGGCGGGCTTCAGCCGAGGCCTTGGCGGCCTTCGGGGCTAGGGTGGTGTTGGCGGACCGGGATGAGAGGGGCTTGGAGGAGGCCTTGAGGGCCATCCATGACCAAGGGGGTAGGGCGGAAGGGCACGTTCTAGACCTAATGGACAGGGAAGGGGCCAGGCGGCTGGTGGAGCAGGTGTACCAGAGCCATGGCCGGTTGGACACCCTGGTCTCCACCCCGGCCGTCAACGTGCGCAAGCCCCTTTTGGACTACGCTGATGAGGAGGTGGACCGGGTGGTGGACCTCAACCTAAAGGGGACCCTAAGGCTTCTGCGGGCTGGGGGGCAGGTGATGCGGGAGCAGGGCGGAGGTAGCCTCATCGCCTTCGCCTCCATCCGGGCCGTGGTGGTGGAGCCAGGACAGGGGGTCTACGCCGCCACCAAGGCGGGGATCCTCCAGATCATGCGTACCCTGGCTGCCGAACTTGGGCCCTTTGGGGTGCGGGCCAACGCTGTGGCCCCTGGACCCATAGAAACCCCCCTCACGGCCCCCATCAAGGCGCACCCGGACTGGTACCAGGCCTATGCGGAGAAGACGGCCCTCCGGCGCTGGGGAAAGCCCGAGGAGGTGGCCATGGCCGTGGTGTTCCTGGCCTCCCCGGCCTCCAGCTACGTCACCGGGACCCTCTTCCTGGTGGACGGGGGGTGGACAGCGGTGGATGGGCGGTTCACCCCGCCCCTTTGATACCACCCCACGAGGGGGGGACCGGGGCATTCCTCCTCCGGGCCCCGACCTCGAGCACCTATGGAGCAAGGTATAGCGAGAAAGAGCATGGCCTTCTGTGGGACGAACTAAGGGATGCGTTGTACCCAAGGGGACGCTAGACCAGCCTTTGTCCTCCCAAGTAGACCTCCAGCACCTTAAGCCCCTGGTCCAGCACCACCAGGTCCGCCCGCTTGCCGGGGGCGATCTCCCCTCGGTCAGAAAGGCCCAGGTAACGGGCTGGGTACCAGGATAACCTCCGGGCGGCTTCCTCCAGGGGTATCCCCCAGGCCACCAGGTTCCTTAGGGCCTGGTCCAGGGTGAGGGTGCTCCCCGCCAGGGACTCGCCCAGCCAGACCCCCTCTTTCCGCTTCTCCACCCGGTGGGCTCCCAAGGGATAGGTGCCGTCCGGCATCCCCGCTGCCGCCACCGCATCGCTCACAAAGTAGAGGCCAGGGATAGCCTTTAGGGCCACCTTTAAGGCAGCGGGATGCACGTGGAGGCCATCGGGAATGGCCTCCGCCCACCTGCCTCGTTCCAGGGCCAGGCCCACCACCCCGGGGGTGCGGTGGTGGAGGCCGGTCATGGCGTTATAGAGGTGGGTGAAGCCCATGGCCCCGGACTCCAGGGCCGCCAAGGCCTCCTCGTAACCGGCTTCCGTGTGCCCCAGCTGGACCCGCACCCCCCTTTCCGCCAAGAAGCGGACGAGCTCCAGAGCCCCGGGAAGCTCCGGGGCCAGGGTTACCACCCGTACAGGGGCCAGGGAGAGGAGGAGCTCGGCCGCCTCCCTATCAGGGGGGAGAGGGAAGGGGGGCTGGGCCCCCAGGCGGCCTGGGTTGAGGAAAGGACCTTCTAAATGGGCCCACAGAAGGGCTTTCCCTAGGGGACCTTCCATGGCCTCTCGGATGCCTCTAAGAGCCTTTTCCAACGACCCTAAGGGGGCGGTCACGGTGGTGGCCAAAAGGCCGGTGGTGCCGTGGCGGAGGTGGAAGCGCACCGTGGCCTCCACGCCCTCTTGGCCCTCCATCACCTCCCTGCCTCCTCCCCCGTGCACATGGAGGTCCAGGAAGCCGGGTAGGATGAGGGGGCCGTCCACGGGGGCCTCTTCTATGGCCTCAATGGCCTCGGAGAAGTGGAGGCGGCCGCGCAGGAAGCCCTGAGGGGTAAGGATGTAACCTTGCAGCATGCCTTTCTCCTAGCCTGGGTACACCACCTGGCCGGCCCTTAGGTTACGGCCCCCTGTAGCCCGGCCCAGGACGTTGACCTCTCCTTGGGCATAGAGATAACCCAAAAGGGCGAAGGCCAAGGCCTCCCTTACCTTGGGGTTCCCCATGACCTCCACGGGAAGCTCTTGGGAGAGAAGCCCCACCAGAACCCGGTTCCTGGCCCCGCCCCCCGCCAATAGGACCCGGTCCACCCTGCCCACGAACCGGCGGTAGGCTTGGAGGATGCTTCTGGCGGTTAACTCCAAAAGGGAGCGGAGGAGGGCCCCGGCTTCCTGGGGGAGGGGGGAGAGGTTCCCAAGCCGCCAGACCTCCCGCCCCGTGGTCTTGGGAGGCGGAAGGGAGAAATAGGGATGCCGGAGCCACTGGGCCAGGGCTTCCTCGTCGGGGGTGGCCCTTTCCGCCAGGTCCACGGCTTCTTCCAGGGAGAGGCCCAGGGTCTGGACCCCCTCATCAAAGAGGCAGATCCCAGGGCCGGTGTCAAAGGCCAACAGGGAGTACGGATCCTTTCCCTGGAAATAGGTCAGGTTGGAGATTCCCCCGAGGTTGTGCACCGCCTTGCGCTTGCCTGCCTCCCCGTAGAGGAGGAGGTCTGGGTAGGCCACCAGGGGAGCCCCTTGGCCCCCTGCGGCCAGGTCCATGCTTCGGAAGCCGTAGACCACGGGCACCCCTAGGCCCAGGGCCAGGTGGCTGGGCTCCCCAAGTTGGAAGGTGGCCCTCGGGGGCTCGTGCCACACGGTCTGGCCCGACAGGGCTACCAGCTGGGCTTTGCCCTTAAAAGGAAGGGCGGCCTCCAGGTAGAACCGGCCCAGGTCGTGGTGGAGGAGGGCGATTTCCCGGGTGTCGGCCTGGCGCATGGCCCGAAGCACCCGGGCCCGTAAGTCCTGGGGGTAGGCCACCTCCCGGTGGGCCAGGACCCGGTGGGCCACCTCTGGAGGGGAGCCGGAAAACTCCGCCAGGACCAGGTCCACCCCGTCGGCGCTGGTTCCCGACATGAGGCCCAGTACCCTCATGAGAGCTCCACCAGGAGTTCGTACCGATCCGCCCGGTACCAGCTCTTCACCCGTTCTACGGGCCTACCGTCCTCCAGATAGCTTACCCGCTCCAGGTGAAGCAGGGGGCTTCCCGGCTCCACTCCAAGAAGCCTGGCTTCCTCCCGGGCGGCCACCGCACGCAGGCGTTGGAGGGCCCGCACGGGTCTCAACCCTTTGGCCTCGAGGGCCCGGTACAAGGAGCCCTCCGGCGGTTCCGCCAGGGCCCAAGCGGGCAAGGTGGCCCGCTCCAGGGCCATGGGTTCCCCGTCCGCAAGCCTCAGGCGGAGGAGGCGGAGCACCTCCTCCCCCGGGGAAAGCCCCAGGGCCATGGCCTCTTCCGGGGCCGCGGGACCTTTTTCCACCCCCAGGACCTCGGTGCTGGGCTTCATGCCCAAGGCTTCCATCTCCTCGCTAAAACCCCTAAGGCGGGTGCGGAAGGTGGCCCTTTTGGCCACGAAGGTGCCGCTCCCCTGCCGGCGCACCACCAAGCCTTCCTCCTCCAGAAGGTCCAAGGCTTTGCGCACGCTATCCCGGGAAACCCCGAAGGCCTCGGACAGGGCCCGTTCCGGCGGAAGGGCGTCCTTGAAGTTGCCCTGAAGGATACCCTCCCTTAGCCGCCGGGCCAGTTCCAGGTACAGGGGGCCGTGGGCCATGGCCGCATTGTACCACTTGCCTACCAATAGCAGGCCGTTATACACTTGGGGCTATGCGGGCCAGGGCCCTCGTGGAGGAGGCCGTAGCCAAGGGTATGGTTCCTGGCGCGGCCCTCGGGGTGGTCCATGCCGATGGCCGAAGGGAGACCCTTCACCTGGGGTGGGCCCAAAGGGTACCCGAACCGGTGCCCCTGGAAGAGGGCTTCTACTTTGACCTGGCCAGCCTCACCAAGCCGCTTTTCACCTTGCGGGAGGTGCTGCGGGCGGTGGAGGAGGGGCTTTTGGATCTGGATGACCCCCTTTCCCAGCATCTTCCCGAGATGCTTTGGCTCAAGGACCACCCCCTCAAGGGGGTGAGCGTGCGGGCGCTTTTGGCCCATGCGGCGGGCCTCCCGGCCTGGGAGGCCTTGTACACCTGGGGGGCAGGGGAGGGTCTAAGGGCCCGGGTGCTCCAGCACCCTTGGCCCTTGGGGGAACCGGGGTACTCGGACATCGGGTATATCCTCTTAGGTCTTCTCCTGGAACGTTTGCGGGGCAAGCCCCTTGCGGCTTTTCCCTTACCCGAGGGTCTCAGCTTCTCCCCGCCTCCCGAGCGGAGCGTGGCCACGGAGCTTTGTCCCTGGAGGAAGCGGGTGCTCCGGGGGGAGGTGCACGATGAAAACGCCTTTGCCCTTGGGGGTGCGGGGGGCCACGCGGGGCTTTTCGGCACCCTGGGGGGCGTTCTGGACCAGCTCGCGGCCATCCTCCAGGGCACCTGGCTTTCCCGGGCCGCCTTGGAGGAGATGCAAAGGCCCCACGGGGAGCGGCTTCTGGGCTGGGAGAGGAAACGGCCTGGTTGGCATGGGGGAAGCCTGGCGTCGGAAAGGGCCTTTGGCCACACGGGCTTCACGGGGGTGGGGGTGTGGGTAGACCCTGAGCGAGGGTATGCCTGGGCCCTCCTCACCAACGCCATCCACCCCACCCGCCACCGCCCTTCCCTCGCCCCCTTGCGCCGGGCGGTGGGGAATGCCTTGGCGGCGGAGGTGAGGGGATGACGGAGCAGGTGGCCCGGCGGTACCAAGACCTGGACCTATGGCCGGCGGAGGAGGTCCTCGAGGCCCTCTTTGAGGCCCAGCTCCGGGCCGTCGCCGCCATAGGGCCAGCCCTTCCCGCCCTAAGGGAAGGAGCGGCGGCTGCGGCAAAGCGGCTGCGGGCGGGAGGCGTCTTGGCCTACGCCGGGGCTGGGACCAGTGGGCGACTGGCCGTGCTGGACGGGGTGGAGTTATGGCCCACCTTTGGCTTTTCCCGGGTGCGCTTCCTCCTGGCCGGAGGGGAGGAGGCCCTTCTTAAGGCGGTGGAAGGGGCCGAGGACCGGTATGAGGAAGGCCTAGCCCAGGGCCGAAGCCTGGGGAGGGGGGACGTCTTGGTGGCGGTGGCGGCGAGCGGCCAGACCCCCTTCACCCTGGGGGCCCTCAGGGGAGCCAAGGAGCAAGGGGTCCTTACCGTGGCCTTCGCCAGCAACCCTGAAACCCCTTTGCTTGCGGAGGCGGACCACCCTGTTCTCCTGGACACGGGCCCTGAGCCCATTGCGGGAAGCACCCGGCTGGGGGCCGGCACCGCGCAGAAGGTGGCCCTCAACCTCTTCTCCACCTTGGTCATGGTGCTCCTAGGTAGGGTCTACGGAAACCGCATGGCCCGGATGCGGGTGCAGAACCACAAGCTCCGGGAGCGGGGGGTGGGCATGGTGCGGGAGATGGCGGGGGTAGGGGAGGAGGAGGCAAGGGCGCTCCTCGAGGCCTACCCCGACCCGGCCCTGGCGGCCCTGGTGGCCTTGGGAGTAGAGCCCGAAAAGGCCTTGGCCTTGCTGGAGGAAAAGGGGGTCCGGGGGGCTTTGGCGGAGGTGGGGAGGTGAGGATTTTGGCCCTCTTGGCCGGTATGGGAATGGCGGCGGCCCAGGCGGGAAGTTTTCTCATCGTGAGCTTTAGGGGGGAGGAGGTGCCGGCCAAGCTCATCCGGGAGGTGCGGCCGGCTGGGGTGATCCTCTATCCTTCCAACCTGCGCCGGGATCCCCAAGGGGTGGTGGCCCGCCTTCGCGCCCTGGACCCCAACCTCCTCCTCCTGGTGGACCAGGAGGGAGGACCCTTCACCAGCTTTCGGGAGGGGGTGGTGCGCTTTCCCTCGGCCATGGCCCTTTCCGCCAGCGGGGATGAGGGCTTGGTGGAGCGGGTGGGCTGGGCCTTGGGGTGCCAGGTGCGCCGGCTGGGAGCCGATGTGAACCTGGCCCCGGTTTTGGATGTGAACACCAACCCCGATAACCCCATCATCGGTCTCCGCTCCTTCGGCGCTGACCCGGAGCGGGTGGCCCGTATGGGTTTGGCCTTTGCCCGGGGGGTGCTGCGCTCCGGGGCGAAGCCCGTGGGCAAGCACTTCCCCGGGCATGGGGACACGGGGGTGGACTCCCACCTGGACCTGCCCCGGGTGGACAAGCCCAAGGAGGCCCTGGAGAAGGCGGAACTCCTTCCCTTTCGCCGCTATGTGGCCGCGGGGATGCCCGCCCTCATGACCGCCCACATCCTCTTCCCCAGCCTGGACCCCCGGTACCCCGCCACCCTTTCGGCCAGGATCCTCAGCGGCCTGCTCCGCAAGGAGATGGGCTTTTCTGGGGCGATCCTTACCGATGACCTGGCCATGGGGGCCATTCGGCGCCACTACGGGGCGGGGGAGGCCGCGGTCCTGGCCGTGAGGGCGGGGGCCGACCTCCTCCTTCTGGAGCCCGATGAGGCGGCGGTCCGGGAGGTGTATGCCCGGTTATCCAGGGCCTTGGGCAAGGAGATCCCCTTCTCGCGGGCGGAGGAGGCCAGGAAACGGGCCCAGGCCCTTAGGGCGGGCCCGGGGGAATGCCCCTTCTCCCCCAGGGAGGAGGAGGCTTTGGCCCTCGAGGCGGCCCGGCGGGGTGTGGTGCGCCTCTTCGGATCCCTTCCCATCCCGGGGGAGGGTACCTTGGTCCTGGGCCTAAGGCTTTCCGACCGGTACGGGGCCGAACCCACCCTGGCGGACCTGGCCTCCCAGCACCTTCCCGGAAGCCGCGGGCTCAACCTTTCCGAGGACCCCACCCCGGCGGAGATCCAAAGGGCTCTGACGGAGGCCAGAAAGGGGGAGCGCCTGGTGGTTTCCACCTACCGCTGGCTTGGAGGATTCAAGGAGGGGCAAAGGGCCTTGGTCAAGGAGCTTTTGGCCCTTGGCAAACCCCTTTACCTGGTAGCCTTGGGCAATCCCGACGATCTCCGCTTCCTCCCCGGGAGGCCTGCGGGCTACCTGGCAACCCACGGCTACCGCGCGGTCCAGGTCCGGGCCGCGTTGGAAGCCCTCGCAGGGGTCTACGCCCCTACGGGGCAATGGGTGTACGGAGGTGCGCCATGAAGAAGTGGTGGACGGTGGTTTTGGTTGGGCTTTTGGGCCTAGCCTCCGCCCAGAAGCTGGTCCTGGCCAGCTGGGGAAGCCAGGAGGAGATCAAGGCTTACCAGGAAGTGCTCAAGGTCTTCCAGGAGAGGCACCCGGGCATCCAGGTGGAGTACATCAACATCCCCTCCGGGGAGTACCTGGCCAAGATCACCGCCATGATGGCGGCCGGTACCCCGCCGGATGTCTTTTTCCTCAACAACATTGACTTCCCGGGGATGGCCTCCAGGGGTGTCCTGGCTCCCCTGGACGCCTTCATCCAACGGGACAAGTACCCCACCGCGGACATCTTCCCCGGCATCCTCAGGGCCTTCCAATGGCAGGGGAAGCAGTACGGGCTACCCCGGGATGTGTCCAACCTGGTGGTCTTCTACAACCGGGACCTTTTGCGGCGGGCGGGCCTCCCTGATCCCAAGCCCGACTGGACCTGGGAGGACTTCCTCCGTTACGCTAAGGCCCTAACGGTGGAGAGGGAAGGCAAGCGGGTGCAGTGGGGGGTTTCCTTCCAGACCTTCTACCTCTTCTGGCAGCCTTGGGTGTGGAGCGCCGGCGGGCGGTTTTACTCCGAGGACCACAGCCGCTTTCTCCTGAACAGCCCGTCTTCCCTGGAGGGCTTGCAGTTCTATCTGGACCTCCGCTACCGGCATCGCGTGGCCCCTACCCCCGAGGAGGCCCAGGACCGGGGGGCCTTCACCATGTTCCTCAATGGCCAGACGGCCATGATCGTGGACGGGCGCTGGCGGGTGCCCACCCTGAAGGCCCGGGCCAAGTTTGACTTTGACGTGGTGCCCTTCCCCCGGGGTAAGGCGGGGAGCATCGTGGACATAGATGGCTCCGGTTGGGTGATGGCCGCCGGGACCAGAAACCCCGAGGCGGCCTGGAAACTCCTCTCCTTCCTGGCGGGCCCCGAGGCCAGCCGCATCTTCACCAGGACCGGGCTCATCATCCCCGCCCGGGGGGTGGACGTGAGGAACGTGGAGCGGAGCATCCAGAACCTGCGGGATTTCTTCGTGCCCCCGCCTCCTAAGAACCAGCAGTACTTCCTCACCGTAAACCGTACGGCAAGGCCCACGGAAACCTTTGAGCGCTGGAACGAGGCCTTGCAGCTCATCAACAAGGCTTTGGAGCCCGTGTGGCAAGGTAAGGCTGAGCTGAAGGCGGCCCTGGACGGCGTGGCCCCTCAGGTGCAAAGGATCCTGGACGAGGTCCAGGCGGAGCGGAAGAGGAGGCGGTAAGACCCCAGGCCAGGAGGCCCCGTGCGCGCCTACTACCGGTTCCCCCTGCTTTTCCTCCTTCCCTCCCTGGTGGGCTTCCTGGCCTTCAACCTGGGGCCCATCCTCACCAGCCTCCTCCTCTCCTTCGTTTCCTACGATGGGCTAAGGCCTCTTAGCCTGGCCACCCTTCGGGAAAGCTGGGTGGGGTTGGAGAACTACCGCCGGCTCCTCGAGGACCCCGTCTTCCACAAGGCCTTCATCAACACCCTCTTCTACGTGGGGGTGGCGGTCCCCTTGGAGATCCTTGTGGCCTTGCTGCTGGCCCTGGGTCTGAACCGCCCCTGGCCTGGGGTGCGGCTCCTTCGCACCCTGTACCTCCTGCCCACGGTGACCAGTGTGGTGGCGGTGGGCCTCCTGTGGCGCTGGATCCTAAACCCCACCGTGGGGCCGGTGAACCTCTTCCTGCGCTGGGTGGGGGAGAGGATCCAGGGTGCCTATGGCCTCTTGGGGATAACCCCTCCCGCCTGGGTGGAATGGTTGGCCAGGGAGGGGCCGGGGTGGCTTTCCGACCCCGCCTGGGCCATGTGGGGGGTGATCCTGGCCTCGGTGTGGGCCGGTGTGGGGTTGAGAATGCTCATCTTCCTGGCGGGGCTGCAGAACATCAACAAGGAGTACCTGGAGGCGGCCAGCCTGGACGGGGCCAACAACCTGCAGCGCTTCGTGTATGTGGTCTTGCCCCTCCTCTCCCCCACGGTCTTCCTGAACACCCTTCTCGCCATGATCGGGGGTTTCCAGGTGTTCGGCCTAGTGTACACCATGACCGGGGGAGGGCCCTTGGATTCCACCAACGTGCTGATGCTCTACCTGTACCGCAAAGCCTTTGGCGTCTTTCCCTTTGAGATGGGGTATGCTTCGGCCATCGCCTGGGTTCTCTTCCTCATCCTGTTTGCCCTCACCTACCTGCAGTGGACCCTGCGCAAACGCTGGGTGGTGGAGGAAACGTGAGGCTTTTGGGGAAGCTTTGGGACCTCTTCGTCTACCTGGCCCTCCTGGCCGGGGGGCTTACCATGCTGGTACCCTTTTTCTGGATGATCTCCACCAGCCTGAAGGCCCCGGGGGCGGTGTTTGACCTTCCCGTGGAGGTGTGGCCCAAGGAGCTGCACTGGGAGAACTACCATCGGGTCCTCACCAGCGTGCCCTTTGGCCGCTGGTACCTGAACTCCCTGGCGGTGGCCCTGGGCCTCACCTTCCTCAACCTGACCAGCGGGGCCATGGCGGGCTACGCCTTCGCCCGCTTCCGCTTTAGGGGGCAAGGGGCCTTGTTCCTCCTCTTCCTGGCCACCCTCATGATCCCCGTGCACGTGCTCATCATCCCCCTCTTTATCCTCATGCGGAACCTGGGCTGGGTGGACACCTATTACGCCCTGATCCTGCCGGGCCTCTTTGATGCCTTTGCCATATTCCTCATGCGGCAGCACTTCCTCCAGCTTCCCCGGGAGCTGGAGGAGGCGGCCATTGTGGATGGTGCCACCCCTTGGCAGGTCTATTGGAAAGTGGCCCTGCCCCTGGCAGCCCCGGCCCTGGCCACCCTGGGTACCTTCACCTTTCTGGCGGGTTGGAACAGTTTCCTTTGGCCCCTTATCGTAACGAACTCCCTGGAGATGCGCCCCTTAACCGTGGGATTGGCCGTCTTTCAGGGGCAGTTTTCCACGGAGTGGACGGTGCTCATGGCCGGGCTTACCCTGGGCACCATCCCCCCTATCCTGGTCTTCCTCCTGGCCCAGCGCTACTTCATCCAGGGCCTGACCTTGGGAAGCCTAAAGGGGTAGGATGCTGGAGCCCGCCTTTGAAAAGGCCTTGCGGGAAGCCCTGGACCGGTACCCCACGCCCTTTTACGCCTACGACTGGGGGCGGATCCAGGCCCGGCTGATGCGCCTCAGGGAGGCCTTTCCTTTTGCCCGCCTCTTTTACGCTTTGAAGGCCAACCCCCGCCTGAGGCTGCTGGAGCGGCTCCGCGCCCTTGGCCTCGGGGCCGAGGCGGTTTCCCTGGGGGAGGTGCTCAGGGCCTACCGGGCGGGCTTTGACCCGGACCAGGTGGTGTGGAACGGTCCTGTAAAGACCCCAGAGGCGCTTTCCAGCCTTAAGGGGCGGGCACCCCTTGTGGTGCTGGATTCCGAAGGGGACCTGGAGCGGGTGGCCCGGTACCTTCCCGGGGCCAGGGTTCTGCTGCGGGTGAACCCGGATCTCCCGGTGAAAACCCATGGGCACCTGGCCACGGGGAGGGGGGAAAGCCAGTTTGGGGTGTTGCCGGAGGCGGTGCCAGGGTTGGTGAGGGCGATCCGCGAAGGGGGGTTGGCCTTTTTGGGCCTTCACCTGCATCTGGGCTCGGCCTTGGCCCAGGTGGAGGATTTCCTAGGGGGCTACGGGGTCCTCGAGGGCCTCCATCCCCACGTGGGGCCGGTGGAGGTCCTGGACCTAGGAGGGGGGTTTGGCCTGGACCTGCCCCTTGCGGCCCTCCGGGAGCCCATGGAGCGCGTGGCCCGGCTTTACGGGGCCCAGGTGTGGCTGGAGCCGGGAAGGTACCTGGTGGCCGAGGCCGGGGTCCTGGTGTCAAGGGTGGTGGGCCTTAAGGAAACCCGCAGGCGGTATATCCTCCTGGACGCCGGCATGACGACCCTTCTGCGGCCTGCCCTATATGGGGCCCGCCATCCGGTGCTTCCCCTTTACCCGGCGGAGGGGCGGGAGGAGGCCCTTTTTGACCTGGCGGGACCGGCATGCGAGGCGGGGGATATCCTGGCCCGGGGGGTGCGGCTTCCCGTGCCCCGAGAGGGGGAGGCCCTGGCCATCCTGGAAGCCGGGGCCTACGGGAGTAGCATGGCCCTTACGTACCTGGACACCCCGCGGCCCCTGGAGCTCCTCTGGACGGGGGAGGGGTGGGAGGTGCTCCGGGCCAGGGAGCCTTGGGAGGGGCTTTGGCAAGGGGAGGAGGTTTAGAAGGTTAAACTTTTAGGAGGCCAAAGAGGGGCCAGTGCCCCCGGAGGAGTTCTGGGTGCCACTGCACGCCCAGGAAAAGGGGGTGCCCTTCCAGGGCTAGGGCCTCCACCAGGCCGTCAGGGGCCACCGCCAGAGGCTTTAGGCCCGCGCCCAGGCCCTTGATCCCCTGGTGGTGGTAGGAGTTCACCCGAAAGCTTGGGGGGAAGATGCGGGAAAGGGGATCCTCGGCCACCAGGCTTACCCGGTGGGCTAAGGCGGGGGGCGGGCTCTTTTGGTAGTGCTGAACCTCCGTAAAACCCTGGGCCTCGAGGTCCTGGTAAAGGCTTTCCCCTAAGGCCACGTTCATCACCTGGATGCCCCGGCAGATGCCCAAGGTAGGAAGGCCCTTTTCCGCGGCGTACCGGGCCAGGTAGATCTCGTGCTCATCCCGCTCGGGAAGGATCTCGCCAAGCCTTGGCTGGGGTTCTTCCCCGTAGCGATCCGGGTCCACATCCCCCCCTCCGGGAAGAAGAAGCCCATCCAGGTGGGGCAGGATTCTTTCCAAGGCCTCCGGGTCCTGGGGTGGGAGGAGCACGTAGGCCAACCCCTGCGAGGCCAAGGCCTCCAGGTAGGGTTCCAGAAGGCCCCAAAAGCGTTTGCCCATGGGGCCCTCGGTCAGGCGGTGCTGGGTGGCGATGCCGATAAGGCGCATTGGGCCCATGCTACTCCAAGGGGGGCGAGGCCTCCTCTGCTGGCGGCCCCCCTGCGTAAGGGCTTCCCTGGGGGAGGTTGGGTTGCCTGGAAACTCCTGTCCGCCACGGGTTTTTGGGCATAGCGAGAGCAGGGCCCGTGGCCATCCCTAAGGGCGGGGATCCCAAAACCTTGGCCGCGCTGGCCGCCCACGTGGACTAAAGGGCGTTGGCTCCCCTTGGGCTTGGTGCGGCGCAAAATCTCTTGGGTAAGGGTGGGCAAAATCCCCCCATAGGACGTCGTCCTTTTCGGGTCCAGGGGAAGGCTTGCCCTCAAGGGGGTTATCCCATCCTCGCGGGCGGAGGTGGAGAGAAAAGAGGGCGAGGCCGGTTCCGGGCTTTTTTTAGCCACAGTACGGGAATATACACCTGCTCCCCGCACCGGGCAACGGTGAAACGCTCTTTACCGTTACCGCCCCAGGCCGATAAGGGCCAGGAGGATACCCGTGCCATAGCCCACCGTTGCGGTTAGCCGCAAGGCCTGGTGGGTGCTTATGGGAGTTGGGGAAGGCCTGTGGGCGTTTAACACGTAGACGCCGGGCTTGCGTAGGCGTATCCCCAGGCGCAAGGCCAAGGCGGCCATGGGGAAGCCGGCGTTGGGGGAAGGGGTCTTTTGGGCCTCCACCAGAAGCTGGGACCAAAGCCGGGGAGGGCAGAGGAGAAGGCCGGTGAGCCGGGCTGGGATCAGGTTCAAAAGGTCGTCGGCCCTGGCGGCCCAGGTGCCCCGGGCCCCGTACTGGCGGTAGCCC
>NZ_CALLUR010000131.1:0-4614 GCF_938010445.1 uncultured Thermus sp. | reverse complement strand
AATAGACTGGGTGGAAAGCCTCATGGGCGGGGGATTTACCGTGCATAACCCCAACGCCGCCAGCACCTGCGGTTGCGGCCACTCCTTCCGCACCAAGGACCAGGAGGGAGAGGCCCGCACCTGCGGCCACTAAGGGCCTTTTGAGCAAGGGGGCCTGGTTTCAGGCCCCCTTTACCCTTCTCCCATTGACCCTAAGAAAGGGAGCCGTATAATAACCTCGGCCACTAAGGGTAGTGCCACGATGGAGAAAGGAGGCCGTATGAGAAAAGTAGGCAAGCTGGCTGTACTCGGTTTAACCGCCCTGGGCCTGGCCCTGGCGGGGCCTCAGGACAACAGCCTGGTCATTGGGGCTTCCCAGGAGCCTAGGGTGCTGGCGGGGGACTTCCTGAGCATCATCTCCAACCAGGCCATCAAGAGCGAGATTGAAGGCTATCTCTTTGCCCCCTTCATTGGCTTCAACGCCGATAGCCAGAACTTCCCCGTTCTGGCCACCGAGGTGCCCACGGAGAGGAACGGGCGCCTGCGGGTGACCGACATCGGCGGGGGCAAGAAGCGGTTGGAGATGGACCTCACCATCCGCCCCGATGCCCGCTGGTCCGACGGCAAACCCATCACCACCGAGGACGTGCAGTTCTACTTTGAGGTGGGCAAGGCCAAGGGCATGCCCCTCCTGAACCCCGACTACTGGGAGCGGGTGAGCCTGAAGGTCAAGGATGCCCGCAACTTCACCGTGACCTTTGAGCCCGCCTACTACTACGACACCTACGGCTCCCCCATAGGCTATGCGCCCAAGCACATCATGGGGGCGGAGTGGGAGAAGGTGAAGGCGGCGGCCCGTAACCTGGACCCCGATAAGGATGCGGAGAAGCTCAACGAGCTCTACCGCAACTTCTTCCTCAAGTTCGCCACCCCTCAGGCCCTGAACCGGGGTGCCATGGTCTACTCGGGTGCCTTCAAGCTGAAGCGCTGGGTGCCGGGGAACTCCATTGAGATGGAGCGGAACCCCAACTTCCCCATCAAGCCTGAGGGTGGGGAGAGCAAGTACGTGCAGAAGGTGGTCTACCGCTTCATCCAGAACACCAACTCCCTCCTGGTGGCGGTGATCGGGGGCTCCATTGACGCCACCTCCAGCGTCGCCCTCACCTTTGACCAAGGCCGTAGCCGGCAGCTGACCTCCCGCGCCCCTGGCCGCTTTGACATCTGGTTCGTGCCCGGGGCCATCTGGGAGCACATTGACATCAACAAGTTCACCAACTGCCAGCAGGTGAAGGACCTGGGCCTGGACGACGTCCGCACCCGCCAGGCCCTCCTCCACGCCATGAACCGGGAAGGGTTGGTGAAGGCCTTCTTTGATGGCCTCCAGCCCGTGGCCCACACCTGGATCGCCCCCGTCAACCCCCTCTTCAACCCCAACGTCAAGAAGTACGAGTTTGACCTGAAGAAGGCCGAGGCCCTCCTGGCGCAGATGGGTTGGAGGAAGGGTCCGGATGGCATCCTCCAGCGCACCGTGGGCGGGCGTACCGTGCGCTTTGAGATCGAGTACGTGACCACCGCCGGCAACGCCATCCGCGAGCGCACCCAGCAGTTCTTCGCCGAGGACCTCAAGAAGATCGGCATCGCTGTCAAGATCAACAACGCCCCCTCGGCCGTGGTCTTCTCCGACGACTACATCCAGCGGGCCAGCGAGTGCAAGTGGACCGGGATGTTTGAGTTCGCCTGGGTTTCCAGCCTGGCCGAGGATGGCTCCCTCTTCCAGTACAAGAACCTGAACACCGGGGCCATCATGGTGCCCACCAAGGAGAACAACTACCAGGGCCAGAACATCGGCGGCTGGCGGAACGACGAGTTTGACCGTCTGACCAGCCAGGGGGTGCTGGAGTTTGACGAGGCCAAGCGGAAGCAGCTCTTCTGGAAGGCCCAGGAGATCTGGGCGGAGGAGCTTCCTGCCCTGCCCCTCTACTTCCGCGCCAACCCCTACGTGGTGCGCAAGGGCCTGGTCAACTACGTGGCCAGCGCCTATGCAGGTGGCTTCGGCTACCCCGGCTGGAACGCCTGGGAGATCGGTTGGGAAAGCCGCGGCGCCGTGAAGAAGTGGGACCAGGCGAAGTACGCCCTTTCCATCAAGTAGCCGTGGTATAGTGGGGCCCGCTGGGCGTCTAGCCCAGCGGGCTTTTTGGTCAGCCGATAGGCTATTTGGAGGCTAAAAAACAGGAGGTACAAAGGTGTTTGCGTACACGGTGCGCCGGCTTTTGCAGATGGTCCCCTTGCTCCTCGCCGCCAGTGTGGTCATCTATGCCCTGCTGGCCTTGCAGCCGGGGGACCCCTTGGAGGAGCTCAAGCGGCAAAACCCTCGGATGACCGCGGAGCAGTTTGAGGCCTTGAAGCGGGCCTATGGCCTGGACCAGCCCCTTCATATCCGCTACTTCAAGTGGCTTTCCCGGGCGGTGCGGGGGGACCTTGGCTACAGCCGCACCTACGGCATCCCGGCGGCGGAGTACATCTTTGTCCAGCGCCTGCCCAAGACCCTGATCCTCTCGGGCTTGGCCCTGACCCTGGCCTTGGTGGTGGCCATCCCCGTGGGCATCTTCTCCGCCGTGCGCCAGTACTCCCTGGCGGATTACGTCATCACCTTCTTCTCCTTCGTGGGGTTTTCCATGCCGGTCTTTTTCCTGGGCATCCTGCTCCTTTACCTCTTTGCCATCTGGTTTCCCGACCATATCCCGGGTTTCCCCCGCTTCCCCACCGGGGGGGTGCCCGGGGTGCTTTGGGAGGATGTGCGTTCGGGGGCCGTGAGCTTCGCGTATTTCCTGGGGCAGTGGGCCTGGCACCTGATCCTGCCGGTCATCGCCCTTTCCTCCTTGCAAATGGCGGAGTGGACCCGGTTCATGCGGGCTTCCTTGCTGGAGGTGCTTTCCCAGGATTACATCCGCACCGCCCGGGCCAAGGGCTTGGCCGAGCGGGTGGTGCTCTACAAGCACGCCCTCAGGAACGCCCTCATTCCCATCGTGACCCTGGTGGGCCTGGCCATTCCAGGGGTGTTGGGTGGGGCCACCATCACCGAGACCATTTTCAGCTACCCCGGCATGGGGCGGGCCATCTTTGACGCCCTGGTAGAGAAGGACTACAACGTGGCCATGGCGGCCTTGGCCTTCTTGGCCTTGATGACGGCGCTTTTCAACCTGTTGGCGGACCTGGCCTATGCGGTGGTGGACCCCCGCATCCGCTACAGCTAGAGGTGGATCATGGCGACGCAAGCGTTAAAAGCCAAGCCCCGTACCTTCTTCGGCCTTTTCTGGCGCCGCTTAAGGCGGCACAAGATGGCCATGGCCGGGTTGGTGGTCATCATCCTCCTGATCCTCATGGCCATCTTCGCCCCCTGGATAGCTCCTTACGACCCCACAGCCCAGCCCACGGGAGAGGACGTGGGCCAGTACTACTTCAACCCTCCTTCCCGGGAGCACCTTCTGGGCACCGATGACCTGGGCCGGGATGTGCTTTCCCGCATCATCTACGGCTCCCGCATCTCCCTTTTGGTGGGCTTTGCCGTGGCCTTTTCCAGCGTGATCCTGGGTACCATCATGGGCACCCTGGCGGGGTACTTCTCGGGCCGCCCCTTGCGCTTTTACCTGGGGCCTTTGAGGCGGGAACGGGAGGGGTTTTATCCCTTCAGCTTTGCCCTCTGGCGGATTTTTTCCTGGTTTCTCTACTACGGTGTTTTGTACCTGGCGCTTTCCATCGCCTGGACGCTGGCCGAGGATGGGATTCGTGCTGGCAGGGTAGGGAGCTACCTGGGTTTTGGCCTGGTCCTGGCCTTGGTGCTTTGGGCGGCCTGGTATGGGCTTAGGGGGCAGATCCGCCTGGATTTGGACGTGGCCATAAGCCGCCTCATTGACTTCATGCTCACCATCCCCACCCTTCCCCTCCTCTTGGTGCTGTCCGCTTTGCTGCGGGACCCGGGGGTGAAGGTGGGCCAGTGGGCCCAAGGGGTCTTTGGCGATGCTGCCAGCGTCTTCATCATCATCACCATCCTGGTGCTCTTTGGCTGGCTGGGCACGGCCCGGCTGGTGCGGGGGAATATCCTCTCCTTGAGGGAGCAGGATTACGCCACCGCCGCCCAGGCTTTGGGGGCCAGCGACGCCCGCATCATGTTCCGGCATCTGGTGCCCAACACCTTGGCGCCCTTGATCGTGCAGGCCACCTTGCAGATCGGGGGGGCCATTTTGGTGGAGGCGGCCCTTTCCTTCCTGGGCTTTGGCATCCAGCCCCCGGTGGCCACTTGGGGGAACATGCTCACCAATGCCCAGGAGTACATCTTCACCGCGCCTTGGTTGGCCCTGCCCCCGGGGTTCATGATCTTCATCACCGTGTTGGCCTTTAACTACCTGGGGGATGGGCTTCGGGACGCCTTAGACCCAAGGAGCCGCCTCTAGGGCTGCCCCTGGTCTACCAAGGGGTTAGTTTTTCCGGGGGGTAGGCGGCCTCGAGGAAATACAGTCCCTGAGGGGGCGCCGAGGGGCCCGCTTGGCTTCGGTCCTGGGTTTGCAGAATGAGCCGGAGGCTATCCGGGTTGCGCTTGCCCAGGCCCACCTCCAAAAGGGTTCCCACCATGCCCCG